>JAZOBK010000141.1:0-3321 GCA_045595985.1 Oscillospiraceae bacterium | reverse complement strand
TTTATAAAAATCAACAGCATCGGCAGTTCTGCCGGTGCTGTACTTATTTTTTCGCAATAAAAGTATCCCCTCTGCAGCCGTGCAGAGGGGATGTTCGGGTTATACGGGAAGCTTGTCGATCAGCTTCACCAGATATTTCAGAATGCTCAGGGAATCCGCAGGAGAGGGCTTTCCATCCCGATCTACGTCAGCCTGTGCTTCGCCGTCCTTTGTCAATGCTCCTCCGCCGAGAAGTGCTTTGTTCAGCGAGATAACGTCCAGAATATCCACCTTGCCGCTGCAGTCCGCATCGCCGTACAGCAGATCGTCCGCAGGTTCGGTGGTTTCAGCAGGCTCATCATCGTCCTCGGTTGTCGGCTGTTCCTCCGTGGGCGGTTCCTGATCGGTTTCAGGAACCGAACCATCCGGTTCAATACCTCCGATGAGCACACCGTCGGTATATACGCAGATATTGTCGGTTCTTACCTCGTTGCCCGTTCCGAAGAATGCGTCGTCCTCCTCAAACATGGCAAGACCTTTGTAGCTCCAGTCGTTTGTCGGATCCCACATATCACCGTAGTAGCATCCCATTGTCATCTGGTACTTTTTGGCAGAATTCGCAAAATTGTACCCATCAAAAGTAACTTCAAAATAGTAGGTATCATCCAGCTTGTCATACTTGTATGGGCCGCTGGTCACACCGTCCGCCGGAGATGCCTCCACGCTTGCCTGATCATACAGTTCACTGCCCTGCATTGCCATCGGATCGGTCATTTCGGAGGAATTGAAGTAGTAGCGGATGGAGATATTGTCCAGTTTCTTGATGGATGTGCTCTTGACCATCATGGAAAGCTTGGTCACGCCTGCACCTGTACTCTGCTTATCATCAATACCGCACGCTTCTACCCAATAGCTTTCGCTGCCGCCTTCTTCTTCATTGAATTCAGGCTCGGGCGGGAAGTCGGGAGTTACCTCCATGCTGTCATCGCCGTAGTACGCATAGATACCTGCTGCCGCACCGACAAATGCCGCATTGTAGTCGATGGTTACTTCGTTGTATACCCAGTCAGCGGTGGTATCCACGTGCTTATCCTCACCGTCGGGGCCGCCCACCAGTGCACCAAACAGCACATAGCGGTGTTCATCCGGATCCTCGCACTTGGTCAGACCGGAAGCCGCACGGTGATGCGGGAACTTTGCAGCATTCTCACTGTAGCCAACCACATACGCACGCTCCAGAGGGTTATCGCCAAGCAGGTAATCCATCTGACTCTTTGCCCAGTCGCTGTATTCTCCGGGCTTGCCGTCGTTGTTGTACTTGTCATACACATAGGCGATCAGCTGCATTGCGGTATTGTATCTTGCACTGCCCCACTTGTTCAGGAATGCATAGCCGCCGGCAGTTTCCTTTTGCTGCCATGTGGGGAAGCACTTTTCCACTTCATCCCAGAAATCATCATACACATACTGATTTTTGCCCTGTGCGGTTCTTACCATATCTACAAGACCCAGATCAGGATACTGCTGATTGATCACAGCCCACATGGTGTTGGTACCGCTCCACATATCGTTCCAGCAGTAGCACCAGCCGGAAGGTGCGTAGTAATCCAGATATTCCGCAGAAACCTCAAGGTACGAGGGATCTTCCGTACAGAGGAAAAGCCAAGCCGCTGCCCAGCAGTAATCGTCCTCCCATTTTTCCGAACGGTAATATCCCTTCGGGCCGTCTGCGTTATCGCTCAGCTCCAGAGGATTGTCGTTCGCAAAATCCCAGAGTGCCTTTGCATAATCGAGCGATTTTTCAGCATATTCGGGATCGGTATCCTTGAAGTTGAGGTAATTGATCGCCAGTGAGCCGGCAGCGGATACCACATAATCCGTCTGCGGCTTTTCTGCTGTCAGGAAGAAGGCAGGTCTTGCCATTTCATCCACTTCGGGGGAATTCCAATATGCATGGTCAATATCACCGTCGCCCACCTGATAGCAGTGTGCAATTACCGTACCGCTGTCATCACGGAAGGTGCATTTCATCAGGTAATCGTTGAAATAACGCAGGATGGTTTCGATATGTTCATCCTGTCCCGTTTTTACATAGGAATCACGGAATTCATAATAACCCCAGCCGAGGGCAGCTGCGGAGTAATTCTCCGGCATACCGAACTTGACATGGTCGCCCGCATCGTGAAAACCGCCTGCAACGTCAATGTAGCCGTCACCGTCGGGATCCAGAATATCCGCATACTTGTCCAGAAAGCTCTGGGACAGGTTCGTGCCGACGCTCTTGTCATCCATCGGCTGCATGGGCACCTGTGCGTCATAGGTGTGGCAGTCCCCTCTCCAGACATAGCGGTTGTTCTCGTCAACCTCCGTGCCGCACATATTGGCGTCGTAGAAATACATAGAATACTGCAGAAGCTTGGCGTAATTGTAATCTCCCTCCGCAGAAACCGCTTCACCCGCCGCACCGTACGGAATCACGGTCGTCGCCATGACAGCCGCACAAACCGCACACGCTTTCAGCCGTCTGCTCAATAAACGCTTCATAATAATTCCTCCATTCTTATACTGTTTCGTCTGCCGTCCGGCATTGAATCACTTTAATTATAGTGCATTCTCCTAAAAAAGTCAATCATTTCGGCAGAATTTCCCTGTTTGTCCATCCTATTTGATCGTTTTTTTCTTTTTTCTTACCGAAAAACCAAAATCGCCGCATTTTCTTCCCAGTGCAAAATACTCCCCGTGTGCATAGGCAAGAAGTCCCGCCTGCTGGAGGTTGAGCTTGCCCTTGCTGTCTACAAAACGTTCCTCCACCTGCACCGCAAGAATTTCCGCCAGAAACATCGTGTGTGAGCCAAGCTCCATCTCCTGCGTCACACGGCATTCCAAACTCACCGGACACTGTGCCAGCACGGGTGCGGAAACCTCCGAGCCCTCGCAAAGCTCCAGCCTGCATTTCTGTATCTTGTCCACCTTCGCACCGCTTTTCATGCCGCAGTAATCCACCGTCTTACCCATTGCGGATGTGGGCAGATTGATGACAAATTCGCCGGATCTCCGGATCATTTCATACGAATGCCTCGACGGTCTGACCGAAATATAGGTCATCGCAGGATGGGTGCAGACGATCCCCGTCCATGCGATCGTCAGAACATTCGGCTGTTCCATGGTACCGCAGGTCACCAATGCCGGCGGCACCGGCCCGAGCAGTGCACTGCCCTTCCAGATGATTTTGCTCATAAACGTATCCTTTCTTTCACCGTTCAGATTTCTTATATTGTAGCACATTAGCACGAAAAAAGCAAATATTTTATCAAAATAATACTAATCCTCATAATTCCTGTA
>JAZOBK010000140.1:0-16643 GCA_045595985.1 Oscillospiraceae bacterium | reverse complement strand
CGAAAAATCGAAGGCGAAGCCCAGTCTTTCGAGAAGCTCGGTATTCTCCTCCATTGCCGAAAATTCATCCATCGTCAGAAGCACACGGCAGGGTGCAAGGAGCATCTGCCGGTACTGCCTGCAATTGTCACGGCGGAGCTTTTCAAATATCACTCGCTCGTGTGCGGCGTGCTTGTCAATGATGATCATGGTGTCGCCGGACTGTGCAAGAATGTAATTCGAGAACAGCTCGCCGATGACTTTGACATCGGGGAACGGCTCTGTTGCAAGCTCGGAAACCTTAGACTCCGACTGCACCGCTTCCTGCACGGGTGCTGCGGGAGCAGGAGCTTGCGTCAAAGGGGGCTTTTCGGGTGATTCCGACGCCTCCATTTCCGGCTCCTGTGTCCGTATTTCTCCCGATACGATCGCCGTTTTCGGCGGCGTCTGTGCTGCAAAAAGGCTGGGCTTTTCCTGCATCGGAGCAGGCTCCTGCTTTTTCGGTATGCTGACGGACGGTGCGGCAAAAGGCATTGCCCCCATCGGAAGCGGCTCCGCTTTTTTCGGAGGCGGTGCTGCCGCTGGTTCCGCCGGAACAGCCCGATTCGGCGGTTCGGGAATAAGGGGCTGCTGGGTATATTCGGGTTCCGGTTTTGCATACCAGTCCTGCGAGGGCTTTCTCGTCTGGAATTCGTAGATCAGACCTGCCTTCAGCAGTGCATTCTTTACTGCAAAATAAATGGCGTTGATGATGCTCTTTTCGTCGGAAAACCGCACCTCTGCCTTTGCGGGATGGATATTGACATCGAGCGTATCGGGTGCCATCTGCAGCATCAGCACGCAGGCAGAAAATTTATTCGTCATCAGCAGATTTTCATAGGCACTTTCCAGTGCCACGGTACACGCTCTCGAACGCACATAACGGGTGTTCACAAAGAAATTCTGAAAACTGCGGTTATTTTTGGCATAGAGTGGCTTGATGACAAATCCCCTCACGGAAATTCCATCCTGCTCATAATCCACGGGAAGCAGATCCCTTGCAAAATCCCTGCCGTAGACAGCATGAATCGCCGCCAGCAGCGTCCCGCTGCCGTCGGAATGGAATTCCATTTTATTGTCACGGATGAAGCGGAATGCGATTTCCGGATGGGAAATAGCGATTTTCTGAACGATCTGCAAAACCGCATTGCCCTCCGCCGCATCACGCTTCATGAATTTGCGGCGTGCGGGAACATTGAAAAACAGATCCTTGATGATGAGCGTGGTTCCGTCGGGGCAGCCGCATTCCTCCGGAACACCCGTATCCGCCCCTGCAATTTCATATTTTGTGCCGAATGCGTCCTGCGGACGCTTTGTCAGCACCGTCACCCTTGCAACCGCTGCAATTGAGGCAAGTGCCTCCCCACGGAAACCGAGGGTACAGATCGTGTCAAGATCTGCTTTCTCCGTAATTTTGCTTGTCGCATGACGCAGGAAAGCCGTGGGCACATCCTCAGCTGCCATGCCGCAGCCGTCATCCACGATACGCATGAATGTCGTGCCGCCGTTTTTGATTTCCACTGTGATGTGCTTTGCACCTGCATCAATGGAATTTTCGACCAGTTCCTTGATGACCGAGGACGGGCGTTCGATCACTTCGCCCGCAGCGATCAGTTCGGAAACGGTTTTGTCAAGTACGGTAATCACTGCCATATCCGGCTCTCCTTTCCTATTATGCTATAATAATCGTGGGCTACTGATCCAGCATTGCCGCAAGTTCCTCCAGGAGCTCACGGCATTCGGCATCCGTCAGCTCCGCCACATTGGTACGGCGAAGTCGATCGGGAATTTCCGATTCCTGCTGACCGCCGAAGCTGAACTGCCCGTCGTCATGGAGCTGTTCGATGTTCTTTGCCGCTGCTGCCTGCTCTTCAAGCTCGGAAAGCAGCTGTCTTGCACGGCTGAGCACCTTATTCGGCAGTCCTGCAAGCTTTGCAACGTCAATGCCATAGCTGTCATCCGTGCCGCCGGAAACGATCTTACGCAGAAAACGGATGCCGTCCCTGCCCTTCTTTACCGCAACACTGTAATTGCGAACGCCGTCCATAAGCGACTCCAGTGCGATCAGTTCATGATAATGCGTTGCAAACAGCGTCTTACAGCCGAGATTTCTCGCACTGCAGATATGCTCTGCCACGGCTCTTGCAATACTGATGCCGTCAAATGTGGAAGTTCCTCTCCCCACCTCGTCGAGCACGACAAGGCTGTCCTTTGTGGCGAAATTGAGAATTTCGGCAACCTCACGCATTTCCACCATGAAGGTGCTCTGTCCTGCGGCAAGATCATCGGACGCACCGACTCTTGTGAAAATTCTGTCCGCTACGGAAATTTTCGCATAGGCGGCAGGCACAAATGAACCGACCTGTGCCATGAGAACGATCAGTGCTGTCTGACGCATATAAGTGGATTTACCCGACATATTCGGACCTGTGATAATGGACAGGCGATTTGCTCCCGTGTCCAGATAGGTATCATTCGGAACGAACACTTCCTCCTCGAGCATCTGCTCCACAACGGGGTGACGTCCGTCACGGATGAAAAGCGTTCCGTCAATGGCGATCTCCGGCTTGCAGTAGTTGTTCTTTGCGGCTGTTTCCGCAAAGGAAACGAGCACATCCACCGCAGCGACCGCAGCGGCAGTTTCCTGCACGCTCACCAGTGCCTGTGCAAGATAATCACGCACCTGTGCATACAGATCCTGCTCGAGCTGCAGTGCCTTATCCTTGGCACCGAGCACGGTATTTTCCGCATCCTTTAATTCCTGCGTGATAAAACGCTCACAGTTTGCAAGCGTCTGCTTGCGGATATAGTGTTCGGGAACAAGATCATAATAGGAACGTGTGACTTCAATGTAATAGCCGAATACCCGATTAAACCCGACTTTCAGATTCTTAATACCCGTTCGTTCCCGTTCCTGTTCGCAGATCTCGTCGATCAGACTGCTGCCGCCGTTCTGTATCCTGCGAAGCTCGTCAAGCTGTGCATCGAAGCCCTCACGGATCACACCGCCGTCCTTGATCAGTGCCGGCGGTTCTTCCACAATGGCACGGTCTACAAGATCTGCAATGCTGTGCAGATCGGAGATCTGCGAATTCAGCTTTCTGAGCAGCACCGAACCCGACAAAGCCTCCAGCTGGGCTTTCAGATGCGGCAGCTCCTGTGCGGTCGCTGCCAGTGCACGCAGATCACGGGGCATCGCCTTTTTATAAACAATGCGTGTCATCAGGCGTTCGAGGTCGTACACTCTGTCAAGGCAATCCTGCAGCTCGATCAGCTCCATGCTGTGCTGCATGAGCATTTCCACGGCATCGAGTCTTGCCATGATCTTTGCAGGGCTTCGCAGGGGACGCTCCACCCACGCCTTGAGCATACGCTTGCCCATGGAAGTGCGGGTGCTGTCCATCACCCAGAGAAGCGATCCCCTCTTTTCACCCGTACGCATGGTACGCACGAGTTCCAGATTCCGCATGGCGTTGTAATCCAGCGTCATATAGGACGCACTGTCGCTCAATTCCAGATTTACGAATCTTCCCACCGGCACCTTCTGCGTGCTCTGTATGTATTCAAACATCCCGCAGACCGCTGCAGTTTCACAGCCGTCATTCTTCAGCCCAAGCTTTGCAAGGCTGTCCACTGAAAACTGGCTGCACACGATCGCACCGGATTTTTCGGGAGAAAAGCTGTCCTCATCACGCAGTGCCGCCGCACATTTAAGGCGTATCTTCAGAAAATCCCCCACCTCACGCAGCGAAAGAAACGCCTTGTTGAAAAGGATCTCCGTCGGCATATAGCGTGAAAGGAGATTGATGATCTCATCCTCCGTATTCTTCTCGGAAACCGGATAGAGTGCCGCTTCGCCCGTGGACAGATCCGCAAAACACAGTGCCGTTCCATCCAGACCGCAATAGGCACTGCAGAGGTAATTATTTGACGCATCGTCAAGCATATTGTTTTCGATCACAGTACCTGGGGTAACGATCCTGACTACCTCACGCTCCACAAGTCCCTTGCTCAGAGCAGGATCGGTCATCTGCTCGCAGATGGCAACACGGTAGCCAAGGTCAATGAGCCGCTTGATGTACAGCTCACAGCTGTGATGGGGCACGCCGCACATGGGGGCACGCTCCTCCAGTCCGCAGTCCCTGCCCGTCAGCGTCAGCTCCAGATCACGGGACACACGGATAGCGTCATCAAAGAACATCTCATAAAAATCCCCCAGTCTGTAAAACAGCACACAATCGGTGTATTTCAGCTTGGTTTCCACATACTGCTGCATCATGGGTGATAGCTTTTTATCCTTCAAATCCTTCAGTTCCACGCTGACGCCTGCCTTTCTTTTATGAAATAGTGAAATACGATGTACAGCCCCATCAATGAGCAATATCATCAACTTAAGAATAGAGCGTATAGAATCGCCCTCCCCCTAACCCCCTCCCAAAGGGAGGGGGAATCAGATGGGGGGTCTGCGACGCCTCCACCCCGCCAAGGATTGCGTCCCTTGACCCTGCTTAAGTTGTTGACATTGCATCAATGAGGGGCATCTGCGTTACAATCAGTGACATCCGCTGCAGCTGCTGCAGTTGCCGCCGCAGGAAATTTCACCCGTGCCGCAGGTTTCCGGATCTTCGCCGTTTGCCGCCATGGTGATGATGTGGTTGATCTGATTCATCAGGCTGTCCATGCCTTCCTTTGCGGCATTGAACACCATCATCTTCGGGTTCTCCATAATCTGCTTGTAAAGGGAACGGATCACGTCGTTGAGCTCTGCAATTTTCTCATCGCTCTTGTCCTCTTTGCCCATCTCCATGTTCAGCTCCATACGCTTTAAGTTGAACGCACCGATGAGATTCTGCAGCTGCTCGTCCTCATCATTTGCCTGCTTTGCAAGATTATACGCAATATAGCGGTCATCCGCCTGAATTGCCTTTCCCAGTTCTCTTGTCATCTGAATAATATCCATAGCTGATTCTCCTTATTATTGTTTGCCCTTCGGGCAAGATTTATTTCACCAATTCGCCCGTCACCAGACCATTGTGTGTTTCTGTAATGCGGACATTCACAAAGCTGCCGATGAGCTGCGGATCTCCTGCAAACTCTACCAGCATATTCTCCGTGCTTCTGCCCGTGAGCATTTCCGGACGCTTGCGGCTCACGCCGTCCGCCAGCACCCGCATGGTTCTGCCCAGAAAACGCCGATTATTCTCCACAGAAATATCCCGCTGCAATGCAAGCAGCCGCTGCATTCTCTCACTCTTTTCCGCATCGGAAATGCCATCCGGCATCACTGCTGCCTTGGTTCCCGTACGTTTGGAGTAAATGAACGAATACACATTGTCATAACGCACCTCACGCATGAGCGAGAGCGTTCCTTCAAAATCCTCCGCCGTTTCGTCGGGGAATCCCACGATCAGATCCGTCGTCAGCGAAAATTCCGCATCACGGCTGCGGATGTAACGCACCTTCTCCAGATATTTCTCCACCGTATAGCGGCGGTTCATCCGCTGCAGAACATCGTCGCTGCCCGACTGCACCGGAAGATGCAGGTGCTTTGCAAGATGCTCACATTCGATGATCGCATCCATCATTTCAGGCGTGGCGTCCTTCGGATGAGAGGACATGAAACGGATCCAGAATTCACCCTCGATTCTGTCAAGCTCATGAAGCAGCGTCGGAAAATCCATACCGTCCTCCAGATCCCTGCCATAGGAATTGACATTCTGTCCCAGCAGCATGATCTCCTTGTAGCCCTGTGCCACAAGCTCACGCACCTCGGCAATGATCCTTTCCGGGCGGCGGCTGCGTTCCCGTCCCCTGACATAGGGAACGATGCAGTAGGTGCAGAAATTGTTGCAGCCGAACATGATCGGTACGCTCGCCTTGAAGCGGCTCTCACGCACTGCCTCCAGTCCCTCGGGAATGTCCGTGTAGATCTGAATATCCTGTGCGTAACGCTGTCCGTGCATATGTGCATAGAGCATCTGTGCCAGACGGCTCACGGCAGACGTGCCGAGCACAATATCCACATGACGGTAGGATTCACGGATCTTATCGGCAACCTGCTGCTGTGCTGTCATGCAGCCCGTCACACAGATGATGAGTGCGGGGTTCTCACGCTTGAGCTTCTTGATGCTCCCAAGCGTGCCAAATACACGATCCTCCGCATTTTCACGCACGGCACAGGTGTTGTACAGAATCAGGGACGCCTTTGCAATATCCTCTGTAAAGCCATATCCCATCTTCATAAGGATTCCGCTGAGCTTTTCACCGTCCGCCACATTGAGCTGACAGCCAAAGCTATGCAGATAGGCAAGCGGCTGCTGCGGGAGTGTTTCCACCCAGCTGCGAACCTCCCGTATGCAGACTTCCGGCGTCGGAAGGTGATTCATATCAAGTGTTTCCGGCAAGGATTTCCCTCCTCTTGTTAATAAAGTGTCACATTTTATTATAACACAATCGCCCGAAAAATGCAAGTTTTTTTGTTTTCCGCCATTTTGCATCCATGATTTTCCTCCCGCCCGATGAAGCATACGATATTTTTACCAAAAAATACAAAAAATTCACCCGCATCTATTGCATTATGACGAAAAATGTGTTATACTAAATTTGATACTTTATCATAAGGAGGTTCTGCAATGAAAATGCAATTCATCGGTGCAGCACATGAAGTAACGGGAAGCTGCACCTATCTTGAAATCGGAAATCACAAGATTCTTGTAGACTTCGGCATGGAGCAGGGGCGTGATATTTACGAAAACGCCAAGATTCCCTGTGCTCCGGGCGAAATTGACTATGTTCTGCTGACGCACGCACACATCGACCATTCGGGACTCCTGCCGCTTCTGTATGCAGGCGGTTTTCAGGGAGAGATCCATACCACACAGGCGACTGCATCCCTCTGCAGCATCATGCTGCGTGACAGTGCACATATTCAGGAATTTGAAGCCCAGTGGAGAAGCCGCAAGGCAATGAGAAAGGGCGAAGAACCCTATGAACCCCTGTACACCATGAAGGATGCACTCGGTACCATCGAGCTGATGCGTCCCCACAAATATGATGAACGCTTTACGCTCTGCGAGGGCGTGGATATCCGCTTTATTGACGCAGGACATCTGCTGGGTTCTGCGAGTATTGAGATCTGGGCAACGGAAAATGACGAAACCCGCAAGCTTGTATTTTCAGGCGACATCGGCAATATCAACCAGCCGCTGCTGCGTGATCCGATCTTCATTGACGAGGCAGATTATGTGGTAATGGAATCCACCTACGGTGACCGCACCCACGAACGTCCGAAGGATTATGTAACGGCATTTGCCGATGTACTCCAGCGTACCTTCGATCGCGGCGGCAGCGTGATCATTCCCTCCTTTGCAGTGGGACGTTCACAGGAGCTGCTGTATTTCCTGCGGCAGATCAAGGAGCAGGGACTGGTCAAGGGACACGACGGATTCCCCGTATATATGGACAGCCCGCTGGCAATTGAAGCCACCAATATTTTCCTCAGCAACCAGGACAGCTGCTATGATGAGGAGGCACTGAGCTTTGTCAACCGCGGCATCAACCCCCTTGCATTTCCCGATCTGGTGCTTGCCACCTCTGCGGATGAATCCAAAGCCATCAATTTTGACAAGAACTGCAAGGTGATCATCTCCGCTTCCGGTATGTGCGAAGCAGGCCGTATCAAGCATCATCTCAAGCATAATCTCTGGCAGAGTGCCAACACCATTCTTTTTGTCGGCTATCAGTCCCATGGTACACTCGGACGTTCACTGGTGGAGGGAGCTAAAACTGCAAAGCTTTTTGGAGAAACCATTCAGGTCGCTGCAGAAATCAAGCAGCTGCCCGGTATCAGCGGCCATGCAGATCTCAACGGGCTGACCGACTGGATCTCCAACATCAAGAATGTAAAGCGTGTATTCGTGGTACACGGCGAAAGTGATACAGCGGACGCATTCACCGCACATATCCACAACAGGCTGGGACTGGACGCCTATGCACCGTTCAGCGGTACGGAATTTGACATTCTTGCAAACGCTGTGGCGTTTGAGGCAGAACCGAAACGCATCGAACACAAGTCCGCTGCCAAGTCCGGCAATCCTGTATTCCAGCGTCTGCTGGCGGTACTCGATCGCCTGACAAAGCTGATCAACCGCAGCACCGGCCGCACCAATAAGGACATTGCCAAGCTCACTGACCAGCTGACAGAAATCTGCAATAAATGGGAGAAGTAAGTTTCCCGATCTTTTGGAGGTACCTTTGATGCCCGCAAACACTTTATTTTCCGGAAAACAAATTTCAATACTGGGCGATTCCATCAGCACACTGAAAGGATTCCTGCCGCCGTTCTGCAAGTCCTTCTATATGCAGAATCCTCATGCGGACTGCTCCGGCATTTCCAGACCGGAGGATACATGGTGGGTGCAGGTCATTTCAGAGCTCGGCGGAAATATCTGCGTCAACAATTCCTATTCGGGCAGTCTGATCTGCGGCATGGATTTTCCGAGTGCAACGCACCTGCTTCGCTGCGGAGAGCTGCACTGCAATCCGGGAGCCTATCATTTTCCGATGCAGCATGGAAGCATCCAGAAAACGCTGTGCACCGACACCATTCTCCCCGATGTGATTCTGATCACCATGGGGACGAATGACTGGATCTTCCGTTCAGCCATTGAAGATGATCTGCAGGACAAAAGGAACTTCCGCTTTGCATATGATAAAATGCTGCAAAAGCTGAAAGCAAAATATCCCGAAAGCCGCATCATCTGTGCAACCATCTTTCAAAAGGACGACGCCGTTTGCGATGCACGCTATCCGCTCGCCGAATACAACAGCGTCATCCGAAGCACTGCAGCAAAACATGACTGCACGCTTGCAGACCTTGCACAGTACGATGATCCCATTGAAACCATTGACGGTATTCATCCCACCTATCAGGGAATGCGTACACTCGCACAGCTGTGGAAAAGATGTCTGACCGATTAATGATAACACACAAACCAAAACACAGGAGGACTCAATTATGAAGTACGAAATCCAAGGCAAGCCCTATCCCGTAGCCACCATCACACTGGATGCAAACGAAAGCATCACCTGCCAGAGAGGCGGTATGTCATGGGTAACACCCAATGTCGAAATGCAGACAAAGGGCGGTTCTCTGGGCAAGATGTTCGGTCGTGCACTCACCGGCGAATCCATGTTCCAGAACACCTACACTGCACAGGGCGGCCCCGGTCTGATCGCATTTGCAGCGGCTGTCCCCGGCGAGATCATGGCAATTGATCTGTCCGGCGGTAAATCCATCGTTGCACAGAAATCCGCATTCCTCGCATCCTCTACAAGTGTAACACAGGAAGTATTCTTCCAGAAGAAAATTTCCGCAGGTTTCTTCGGCGGTGAAGGCTTTATTATGCAGAAGTTTTCCGGCAACGGTCTGCTGTTCCTTGAGATCGACGGCAGCGTGATTACATATGATCTGGCTCCCGGTCAGTCCATGATGATCGACACAGGCCATCTGGCTGCAATGGAAGCAACCTGCTCCATGTCCATTGAGACTGTAAAGGGCGTCGGCAATGCACTGCTCGGCGGCGAAGGGCTGTTCAACACCAAGGTTTCCGGCCCCGGACGCATCTGGCTCCAGACGCTTCCGCTTCCCAAATTTGCAGGTCTTATCGCAAGATTCATCCCGTCCAAATAATGATATTCCCCATTCCCCTGCTGCAGAGCAGGGGAATTTTGCTTGTTGCATATAAGCTTTTCCCCTGCACAGCAGAGGAATTTTTCACAAAAAATGATCCCGACCACAATGTGATCGGGAGCAGATTTTTTAAATTTTAACAGTTACAATAAAGCCGTCGGAATTGTTTCCGGAAATATCATATTCCTTATCCCTCGGCACGGGAACTTCGGTTCCGTCCTCATCCGCCTGAACGTAGTATACCATATACATGGTATCGCCCACAGTCTGGTACAGCGGCACATCATAGGTGTGCTCCTTCAGATATGTATAATACGCCGACAATGTCAGGTTATTTTCATGCATCAGACCGGAATGCACCTGTCCTACATAACGCAGATGATAGGGGGCATATTCCACACCGGTAACACCCGTATCCGTTTCCGGATAGCTGAACACAAAGCCGTACTTCCAGCAGTTCTCCTTCACCCAAGCGTTCGGCTCACTGAATTTGGAGATCGTACCGTCCTCATTGAGCAGGCAAAGATCCAGACAATAACCGCTGCTGCGATCCGGCAGTGCGGTGGGATACAGACTGCCCGCAACATCATAAGGCTTTACGGTGCTGTACACCATGAGATTCGCAACACCACTCACACCCATGTAGGCACTGCCCATGCTGTTCATGGCTGCAAGCACCTCAGGACGTGTGGACAGATCCATACGCTTCATGCGATAGGTTTCATTCTTCTCAGCAAATGTTGTCAGTTCACCGGCATTTCCCGTATACGGATGCGTCTGGTCGATCTGCACCAGAATACCGGAGTGAACATGGCTCTCATCCTTTGGGATCCCCACGAAGCCATCCGGCATATCCGACTTCGGCTCGCTGCCAAAAGCTGCATCCTGCACCGGAACACCAAGTGAATTCCCCGTATTCTCGGAAGTATCCTGTACTGTCGGGGCTTCCTCCGTATTTGCCGTATCATCGGCAGGTTTTTCCAAAACCAATTCGTCGCTCCAGTAAACCGCACTTGCATCCGGCTTTTTGAACAGTCGGCAGAGTGCGTCCACAGGCCACAGGATCACATTCGCTGCAATAAACAGCAGCAGAATGCCAACCAACGAATCATTGCGAACGTTTCGTCTTTTTCTATTCATTTTTTGTCACCTTTTCTTTTCTCTTGTTCTTATCTATCTGCTCTTATCTACTGCACCTTTGTTGTATCTGTCGGTGCATTTTCTGTTTCTTGTTCCATATATTCATCCGTGGTATCCATCGGATAAGTACCGGTAATAATACCGTAAATCTTGAATGCGTCAAAAATGGGTCGCCATTTTGTCTGTCCGCCTGCGGTTACCGCAATATAAGTGTGTCCGTCCAATGTCTGTGCGTAGCTTGCAAGACACTGTCCCGCCTCATCGGTAAAGCCCGTTTTTCCGCCAAGAATGGTAATTCCCTCCACTTCTGTTCCGTACATACGGCTGAACATGGTACTGAACAGCTTGATGCCTTCAGGACTCTGCGGAGTTTGTCTGGTTGTATAGGTATATGTAGAAATCACCCTTTTGCAAATCGGATTCTGCAGGCAGTAATCCATGATCAGTGCAATATCCGTAACGGTACTGTAGTGATTGGGATTGTGCAGCCCGCTTGCGTTGGTAAAGTGGGTATTCTCAAGCCCGAGCTCCTCCACCTTTTCATTCATCAGCTGTACAAACGCTTCCTCCGAACCTGCGATATGAATCGCAAGTGCCGTGGTGGCATCCGCACCGGACGCCAATGCCGTACCATAGAGCAGATCCATCATCGTGCATTCCTCATCCGGCTGAAAACCGGCAAGGGATGCGTGCTCCGCATAAAGCGGCCCGATGATCTCATTGGTCATCTTAAAGGTGGCATTGTAATCTCCGATATTTTCAATGGCAACGATCAGCGTCATCAGCTTAGTCATGGAAGCCGGATAGATCACCGTCTGGCTGCCCTTTTCTGCAATCACCCTGTTGTTGTCGAGATCAACAAGGATGCCATATTCGCTGTCGATGCCCCCGCCCATCGGGATCATATCCGTCCCACGTTCCGGATAACTCACCGGCGGCGGCGGTTCCGTAGTAGGTTCCGTGGTTGCTTCTGTCTCTATATATGCTACGGTTTCTGTCACCGGATCCTTTGGTTTTTCACCGGAATCGGTAAGGATCCAGATGATCCCCCAGATTCCGAGGATCGTGATAAGTCCCATAACAATCAGCAAGACAACACCGGCAGGCGAAACACGTCTGCGGCGTCTTTTGCGTTTCTGCTGCAAGGGTAACGCCTCCATTCCCTCTTTTTTCTACACAATGCAATATTTTTCGATATATCTATTTTTATTATATCTCATTTTAAACAAATTGTCAACAGAGTATTCCACAATTCCTCATTTTTATGCAAAAATGCAATTGCCGATGTTGAAACGACGTATTTCGGTGCAATGGAATTCCGGTTTTTGTGCACAGTGCCGAAAAAGCATTTTTCCCACAAAAAACGCTTGCATTTGCAGAGCACCTGTGGTATACTATATTAGTTAAATAGTACTACTGTCTAAAGGAACTGATGGGCTACTATGCATTTACACTTGATGAAAGAGGTGAATTCTGATGAGAAAGGACATCCATCCTACACTGTTCAAGACAACCATTACCTGCCACTGCGGTAACGTAATCGAAACACAGTCTACCAAGCAGGATATCAAGGTGGAAATTTGCTCCAAGTGCCATCCGTTCTTTACCGGCAAGCAGAAGCTTGTAGATACCGGCGGACGCGTTGACAGATTCAAGAAGCGTTTCAATCTGGATAAGTAATTTGATTGTCATGAAGGATACGGGTAGTTGTAAGGCTGCCCGTATTTTCTTACTTGTTTTATGGTGGAGATCGTTATGGACTATTTTACAATTGCACAAACCGCTGAAACCACGTTTACCGAAAAACGTTCGGAATTTCTGGGCTACCTTGCACCGGTACGCACCAATGACGAAGCAGTTGCGTGGATCAATGAGATCAAAGCGGGGCATCGCAAGGCAAAGCATCATGTTTATGCCTATATTTTAAGGGATTCCAATATTACAAGATACAGTGACGACGGCGAACCGCAGGGTACGGCAGGTGTTCCCGTGCTGGACGTACTGCAAAAGCGGGGGCTGACGGACGTCTGCTGCGTGGTTGTCCGCTATTTCGGCGGCATCCTGCTGGGCGGCGGCGGTCTGGTGCGTGCGTATTCCCACAGTGCCGCAATCACCTGCGATGCCGCAAACATTCTCCATATGTGCGAGTGCTGTCCGCTGACGCTGCAGATGGATTACACGCTCTACGGCAAGGTAACGCATATTCTGCCGAAATACGGCGTGATCGAAACTGCAAGCGAATTCGGTTCGGATGTTTTTCTGCAACTGAACGTGCGGCTTGAAGTGCTTGAACAACTGAAAAAAGATCTGACAGAATTATCGGGCGGCAGGATCCGCATGGAATGCGGAAAACAGCAGTTCGCTGATTTTTCGTCCGTAGGATAATTTTTTTGAAATAAAAAGAGGGTTTTTCACCCTTTGAAATGTATAATATAATAGAACGAAAAGGGGGATGTGTATGACCATTCGTGAACAGATCGAAGAACGTGAAGCCAAATCACTTGCTGCGTCCGCTTGCTTGAGCAATGACGAAAAAATGACGATGCGGCAGAAAAGTGAAGAATCCTGTACATTCCGCACTGCTTTTCAGCGTGACCGAGACAGGATCCTGCATTCCAATGCGTTCCGCAGGCTCAAGCGTAAAACGCAGGTATTCCTCTCCCCCGTCGGCGACCATTACCGTACACGACTGACGCACACACTGGAGGTTGCACAGATCGCAAGAACCATCGCCCGTGCCATGTCGCTCAACGAGGATCTGACCGAGGCGGCGGCTCTGGGGCATGATCTGGGGCACTCCCCGTTCGGTCATGCGGGTGAAAAGGTGCTCGATGCCATTTGTCCCCATGGATACAAGCATTATCTGCAAAGCGTCCGTGTCGTGGATTACATAGAAAAAAAGGGTGAGGGACTGAATCTCACCTTTGCTGTCCGCAACGGCATTGCCTGCCATACAAACGGCGTGGCGGAAACGCTCGAAGGCAATATTGTCCGAGTTGCGGATAAAATCGCCTACATCAACCATGATATTGAGGACGCCGTCCGTGCCGGACTTCTTCGCAATGAAGATCTGCCGCAGGAGGCGATCAGCGTGCTCGGATGCGAGAAATCCGCACGCATCACGACAATGGTGGCGGCTGTTGTGGAACACGGAACTGAAAGCATTAAAATGGTTCCGCACGTTCAGAAGGCACACGATATTCTGCATTCCTTCATGTATGAGAATGTATATCATAATCCGACCGCAAAGCGTGAGGAAAAAAAAGCGGAGCTTTTGCTTGAAAAGCTCTATGGGTATTTCCGTGATAATCCTGAAAAGCTGCCGGAGGAATACCGCAGGATCGCCGATCGCATGGATGTGGACAGGGCGGTCTGTGACTATATTTCCGGCATGAGCGACGGATTTGCAGTGGATCTGTACACGGAACTGTTTATTCCCAAATTCTGGAAGTAGGTGATACCGTGCTTTCCGAAGATTTTATGTATCGGCTTCGTGAGGCCAACGATATTACCGCAGCATTCGGGCTGTATGTCAACCTCAAAAAAAGAGGCAGAACCCATGTCTGCAACTGTCCGTTCCATTCGGAAAAGACACCATCCTGCACGGTATTTCCCGATACGCAGAGCTTTTACTGCTTTGGATGCGGTGCGGGCGGCGATGTGATCACCTTCACCATGAAGATGGAAAATCTCAGCTACATGGAGGCCGTGCGTCTGCTGGCACAGCGATGCGGCATGGAGCTTCCGACGGAAAATCCCGAAGAAGCCAGAAATGCCAGACGCAGAGTTCGTTGTCTGGAAATCAATCGTGAAGCGGCAAATTTCTTTTATAAACAGCTCATTTCGGGAAAAGATAAGAGAGGTCTGGAGTATTTTGCACAGCGTAAGCTGCAGCCCGCCATTGTCAAAAAATATGGCCTGGGCTTTGCTCCCGATGACTGGAATCAGCTGCGTGACCACCTCCGTGCCAAGGGATATACCGATGAAGAAATGGTGATCGCGGGCGTGTGTCAGCAAGGCAGGAACGGCAGCGTTTATGATAATTTCCGGGGTCGTGTGATGTTCCCCATTGTGGATCTTCGGGGAAATGTCATCGGATTCGGCGGCAGAGTGCTGGATGACAGCAAGCCCAAATACCTTAATACGGGGAAATCCCCCGTATTTGATAAAGGACGCAATCTCTTTTCGATGCAGTTTGCCAAGAACGCCTCCTCCACAACCATGATTCTGGCAGAAGGCTATATGGATGTGATTGCCATCCATCAGGCAGGCTTTGAAAATGTGGTTGCAACGCTGGGTACGGCAATTACTCCCGATCAGGCAAGGCTGATCTCGCAGTATGCCAAGGAAGTGGTCATTGCTTACGACAGCGACGGTGCCGGACAGGCTGCCACGCAAAAGGCACTGAATCATTTCAGTGCAGTGGGACTCCCCGCACGCATTCTGAAGCTTGAGGGTGCAAAAGATCCCGATGAATTTATCAAAAAATTCGGAACTGAACAGTTCCGTATTCTCATTGATCACGCCGGCGACGCACTGAATTTCCGGCTGGACAAATGCCGTGAAGGACTGGATCTGGAAACCGAAATCGGCAAAACCACGCTGCTTCGGCGGAGCATTAACATTCTTGCCGGCATCAGCAATCCGCTGGAGCGTGACATCTACATCACACGCACGGCAAAGGAACTTGAAATCCGTGTGGAAGTGCTGCGTGAACAGGTGGACTATACGGTACGCCGCAACACGGGTGCTGCAAAAAAATCAGAGTTCCGTGCCATTGAAGCCCGTACCATGCAGAGGGACGAGATCAACCCGATGGCACAGCAATTTCCGAAGGAAAGCAGAGCGGAGGAAAAGATCATTTCCTATTTACTGCGGTTTCCGGAAGAATACGAAATGGTCTGGAACACGCTGCCGCCATCCTATTTTGTCACAGATTTTCATAGGCGGGTGTATGAGGCGATTTGCCTGATCATGCCCGATTATACACATTTTTCCCTTTCACTGCTGGGATCAAAATTCACAGCGGAGGAAATGGGACGCATCAGCGGAATTGACGCCAAAAGCAGGGAATTTTCGGTGGACAGGGATACGCTTGAGGAGTGCATCCGTGTTCTGAAGGATTCCCGCAGCCGTGTCAAGCCAAGTGAACATATGTCGGATGATGACCTGCTCAAGGTCATTGCTCAGAAGAAGAAACAATAACCAATGCAGGAGGAACAGAAATGGACAAGAAGTCAACAATTGAAGCTCTGCTCGAAAAGGGTAAATCTACGGGAAAACTCACTACCAAGCAGATTTCCGATGCACTTGAGGAAATGGATTTTGACGCCGATCAGCTCAACTCCTTTTACGACAGCTGTGAACAGCTGAACATTGAGATCATCGACAATAACGTTGTGGATGATTCTCTGGATCTGAACAACATTCCGATGCTCGACAATCTGGACGAGGATCTGGAATCCGCACTGTCCACGGAAGGTCTTGCCGTGGATGATCCGGTTAAGATCTATCTTAAGGAAATCGGTCGCGTTCCGCTGCTTTCCGGTGATGAGGAGATCAAGCTTGCAAAGCTCATGGCAGAAGGCACACCACTTGAAGCGAAGCGTGCAAAGCAGCGTCTTTCCGAAGCAAACCTGCGACTGGTTGTCAGCATTGCAAAGAAATATGTCGGCAGAGGTATGCAGTTCCTCGATCTGATCCAGGAGGGTAATCTTGGTCTGATCAAGGCTGTGGAAAAGTTTGACTACAACAAGGGCTTTAAGTTCTCAACCTACGCAACATGGTGGATCCG
>JAZOBK010000139.1:0-9298 GCA_045595985.1 Oscillospiraceae bacterium | reverse complement strand
CGCCCTTAAACCACATTGCACCCTGGTCGCCGGAGAAGTTGTAGCCGGTTACGCTTGCCTTGTTGTAGCCTGCACTGCCGCCCTTGGAGAAGCCGCCGCTTGCAACTGCAGTTGCATTGTTGAAGGTATTCACATCAATTACCATGCTGTTGGAATGCTCGCCATAGCTTGTTCTCGCACCGTATGCGGAGTAATTTCCGTTGATGCTGAAATTACGGTAATGTCTGTAGTGCGGAGAAGACGCTCCCTGTGTAAGATAATAGAACATCTTATAGCCGGTAACTGTGGATCTGGGATCGTCCTTTGTTTCAACCTTTCTCAGATCACTGCCGGTAACAGCGGTTTCAGACCAGTTGCTCCATGCACCCCAGTCGGTAAAGCCGCTTTCGGTTTTGGATTCCACTTCAACGAGATCGCTCTCGGTGATCTTCTTTTCAGCCCAATCGCTCCACGCACCGTACTCGCTGTAGCCCAGCTCCGTCAGTTCCGGATCGAGCGTCCAGCCTTCAAGTGTCTCGCTTTGCGATGTCGTTGTTTCACGCTTTACAAAGACAGTCTCCACAAACTTAGGTTCGGTGGTTGTCTGGATGGAAGCTGTGAACGAAACCGGCGTCTCAGGTTTGGATTCTTCAATGTCTTTTCTGTAGTAAAGATCGACAATGTTCATCTTCAGCGAAAGCTTCAGAGAAGCAGCCTCAGCAGAAGTATTTGTAAAGTACAGCTTGCCGTCCTTCACATAATAAAGCTCATTTTCTTCCAGATCCCATTTGATCTTGTAGCCATCGAGAGTTTCCTGCAGCGGATAACCTGCACTCATGGCTTCGGTGATGTCGGTGGATTCCGTACCAAAATCAATATCCTGCTTCATGCGTTTTGCTTCCACATCCGCATTCATAACACCGGGAACATAGCCCTCGGGTGCATCATCCCTGTACAGAACGATGGAAACAGGACGTTCCGGCTTTCTTACGAAATCGTACAGCATTTCCAGATTCTTCTTGGTGAAAAGCTCGGGGTTGTCAGCAACATCCAGACACTTGAGCGTAGTGAATCTTGTGATGGAATTGAGATAGCCATCGTTTTCGTAGTTGGTGCCATTGAAATCATTGATATTGGTATTTCTCAGACCAAGATAAACGATAGCGTCCATATCAGGAAGATTGTCAACAGAATTCACCTTCATATTGTTCAGTGACAGGAACTTCAGGTTGCTCTTGTTGATGAATGATTTGAGGTTGATTGCTTCAGAATCGCTTGCAGAGTCAAGGAAGAGTGCGATGATATTGTCGTTGCTCTTGATATTGCTGAAATCCAGTGCAGCAGCATTATGTCCTGCAAGATTGAGGAATTTCAGCAGGCTCAGTGTATTCAGGAAGCTCAGATCCTCTACACCGGAATTCTGCATGGACAAATAATGGAGCTTTGTCATAGAACGCACTGCGGCTGCAGAATTCAGACTAACATTGTTGATGTAGAATACACTCAGATTTGTAAGTGTGGACAACGCAGAAATATCATTGATCTCCTTATTGTCACTCAGATCCAGAATGGTAAGATTTTTCAGATTTCTCAGATAACCCAGATTATCAACCTTTTCTGTTGTAGCTTCTCCCGTTGTTGTATTGGGAACACTAACCTCTCTCTGCTGTCTGATATTGCAGCGTGCAAGTTCAAGATGAGTCAGTGCCGTCAGATCATTGAGGAAGTTGAGGTCAACTACAGTGTTTCCGGAAAGGGACAGATAGTTCAGTTTTGTCAGTGCAGCAATGCTGCTGACAGAATCCGCATCAATCTTGTTGTTGTTCAGTCGCAGTTCCACAAGACCTGCTGCAGCATTCAGATTCTGAATCTGTTCAAGCTTGTTGTTTTCCAGATACAGATGCTGGAGCCTGCTGAAGGTTCCTGCATCAAAAGTTGTCAGCTCGTTGTTGTCAAGATCAAGGTATGTCAATAATGTCATTCTGTCAATAAGACCCGAAACACTGCCGATCTTATTGTTGCTCAGAGAGAGGATCTCAAGGTAGATCAATCCCTTGAGAGATCTTACAGTGTGAATGTCATTGTTGTCCAGCTTCAGACATACGAGGGACTGCAGCTTGCTGATCGGTGCAAGACCGTCGGACGTAGATGTGGTGATGGAGTTTCCGGACAGATCCAGCGTTGTAAGCACCTTGCAGGAGGCAAGCGGAGAAATATCCGTAATATAGTTATTTGCCAGCCACAGAGTTGTCACGTTCTTCAGAAGACCGATGGGTGTGATGTCCATGGAGGTGGTAATATCATATTCCAGCTCATCGGCATCCTTAAATACAAGCTTTCCGTTTTTACCTTCCTTGTACTCATAGTAGTTCAGATCTCTGGAAAGTGTGAGTACGGTCACCTTCGGAATTCTGGATACGGTTTCGCCCTTGTCATTTACAAAAGCCAGATTGCTGATGTCGGAAATATAGTTGCCCTGGAGGAACAGTTCCTTCAGCTCTGCGTACGCCATATCCTTGTTTGTTCTGCTGTCCTTCAAAGAGAGGAAGTTAACATCCTTCAGTCTGTTGTAGGAGAGGTCAATGCCCTCGATCAGATGCTTGGAAGCAAAAACAGATTCGGGAATTTCGGAGATTTTGCAGTTGGACAGAGAAATCTGCTCAAGGTAGTTCAGGCTTGCAAGATCACCCAGACTTGCATTCTCTCCGGAAAGATCATTGCCGGACAGGTTAATGATGCGGTAATACTTGAGATACTTGATACCGCTGATATTCTGGATGCCCTTATTGGAAAGGTCAATGGTGTAATTGAGCTTTTCCATAACATCGGCATCATAGATTTCTTCTTCGGTCAGTCTCTTGTCATCGTTACCGTACTTTGCATCGAAGATCTTCACCAACGCCTTATAGAGTTCAGCATCGGGAATCTTATCTGTGGTAATTTCAGTGCTTTCGCCGGCAAGCTGAACATCGAATTCAAGACCGCCGGGAGTGAAGCTGTCATCACCGTTTCTTTCGATACCGGCATATACCTTTGCCCATTCCATGTAGCCTGCCTTTTCGCCGACATTGATCGCCTTGTATGTCACATCATTTACAACAACATTGTCGCCGATCGCTACCTTTCCGGATTCAATATCCGGCTTCCAGGTAACTGTGAGGTCATACAGCGGTACAGTGGTGGGGAAATAGGTTTCTCCGGAGATTACGGAAGGAACAAATCTCTTGATATATTCCTCTGCATATGCAAGCTGTTCCTCTACCGGCTTTGCAGGAATTGTTCTGGAAATACGATCGGTATATACAATATTTCCGTCAAATACAAAGTCTGCCTGGAAGGTCACATTATTCTCATCCTTGAGGTAAATGATCTCATTGCTGTTTGCATCCAGCACTCTGCTGTCTGCCGAAGAACCGTCTTCATTCTTGACAACGGACCACTGAATGTCCACATTCTGCACCAGTTCCACGCCATAGTTCATTCTGGAGCTTTCCAGAGTCATATATCCGGGCAGTCTGTAGTGTTCGGGAAGCTCCTTGGGAATCTCCTTCAGAACATTCTTGAAAACAGAGGGTGTCGGCATATCAATATCGCCCTTGATCTCTCTCTTGAAATCATGCGTTCCGTATTTTTCGCCGTCAATAAAGATATTTGCCTTGAATGTTACCCATGTTGTATAGTCCAGTTCCGGTACATCTACAACATAGTCCTTGCTGATCACAACGCTCTGTGCGAGAAGTCCGCTGTCGATGGACCAGATAATATCCACATCGCTGAATTCGGATGAAGACAGCATATTGAAAGTACCGTAGTTGTTCTTGTAAGGAAGCTGGAAATCATCTGCAATGTACTTGCCTGCCTCTGCAAAGCCCAGTTCCAGTGCCTCTACAGTTTTCTTATAGATTGCAACGTTGTCATCTACTTCTGCATAAACAGCATATACCTTCAGATCGGATTCGATCTTATCAAAGTCAACCTCTACCGATTCGTCAGCAGATGTGGACCAAGCACCGACGGAATATCCTGTCAATTCCGGAACCTTCGGAACATTCAGAAGTGCACTGCCTGCCTTGATCGACTTCTTGGCATAAACAGAGCCGTCGTTGTTATAGAATGTAACCGTTACACGATCACCGAGATTGACGTTCATTCTGACAACCTTCTGCTGAATGAGCATCGCATCTCTGGAGTTTACCTTCGGAGTTACTCCGTCCTTCTCAAAATCCATATAGGTATTTGCATACTTCTTGGAAATTTCAGACAGATCATGCATTTTAACGATGTACTGCTTGAGGTAGGTAACGTCCTTAGCCTTAACTGCACCGTCAAGGTCAGCGTCGCCGTACTGATAGATCGTCAGTGCGGAAAAATCGGATTTCAGTTCATAATCCGCCATGGATCCGTCCGCTGTATTGCCGGAAGCAACATTGTCTTCCTTCGGATCCAGAGAAAGGAATTCGTAAGAATCCCCTGCCAGATCATCTGCAACCCGGAATGTCAGCTCTGCAACGTCAATCTGTGCCGTCTGGTTTTCTACGCCGGTGTATGTCAGATAGATTTTTCCATCTTCCTTTTCGTTGATCAGAACCTGACCTTCGGAATCCTCGCATACCTCCGCCTTAGTCAGTGTTACATAGGAGGTATCGTAATTGAGCACAGCCTCAAATGTCGAAATATTGGAGTTTTTGGGGATGTACAGTGTGGTTTTGAATGTTTCTCCCTGTTCGGGCTGGAAATCCGTATTGGTAATTGTGGGAGCTTTCTGCTCAGCAGATGCGGGCATCTGTACTGCCATTACTGCGAGCATGGAAATTGCTGCACCGAGCAATGTGCAAACTTTTTTCAATTTCATGCCTTATTCTCCCCCTTTCTCAACTGTTGAGGACGCCTGTTCCTTTGCCATATCTATGAGTTCAGACGCTGTAATAAAGCCCTCAAAGAAATCCGCATAAGTAACCAGTTCGCCGGTATACCAGTGTTCGATGTAGCCGTTTGCAAATACTCTGGAAACACCGTTGAGCAGATTGTAGTTGACATACTGACCATAGAGTACGGTTTCCTCACCGTTGTCATCTGTTTTTACTGCCTCAATGTAGTAAGGAATCTTAACGACATATTCGCAAAGTTTCCAGCCAACATTCTTGACATCCTCATCTTCTCTGGCGTTGAAGGTTCTGGAAACACCCACGGAAAGAGAGTGCTCATTTCCATACTGGTAATCCACACCATAGCCGAGATTTACAGAAACATCCTCTGCGTGGGAGTAGGAAACCCCATCATCCCTGCCGCTTGTCAGAGAATGCTCGATGGTTGACGAATCCGCACTGGAAGTACCGGCTGTATTTGTATTCTCAAGATTCTGAGAAATGGAATTCTCCTGTGTCTGTGCAATTGGAGCACCGGTTTCGGAGGTAACTGAACCCGACGCACCTACTGAAATCGCATTGGATACCTCTGCATAAACCTCTGTTGAATTGGAAACAGAAGCCTCCTGCGACGCCTTTACATAAGTAGAATCCACACCGACGCTTTCTTCACAGCCGATCGTTGTGCCGATCTCCGTGGTGTTTGAAACCCCCGCTGTAGCTGTCAGTGTATCAATGATCTCCCATCCGACGGTATTGCTGACAGAATTGGAAATCTCTGTGGAATTCGATGTTGCATTGGACAAAGCAAGACCGGAAGTCTGCGAATTCTCATCGTAAACCGATTCCTCATGCGTATTGCTTCTGAGATCGCTCACTTCACTGTATGTAGAGCTTTCTTTTCCTGTCTGCACGCTTTCAGAAATGGAATATTCCGAATTCATTGCAATTGTCTTGCACGCTGTAACGGTTTCGGACTCAATGATCTCAATCGTCAGGGAATCTGCATTAAAGAAGCCATCATTGCTTACACCGGAGTATTTGCCATCACCCGGAATACCGAGGAAGCTGGCATTGGAGTAATACTTGCTGTTGTCCATGACCTCGCCGATATCCCCCATGCTTTCTGCAATGCCCTCTGCCAGATCCAGTCCGGCAAAATCCTTTGAGATACTGTTTCCCTGTGATGCCATATTGAAAATGCCTTGCAGCTCACCAAGGTCAAGATGGACATTGTTGGTGTTGCCCAGAATTTCCTTCGGGTTGTAATCTCCGATCGCCATGATGGATGCTCTCGCATAATCCTCCGGCTGGTAGATGCGGTACGTAGTATCACCGTCCTGCACCTCGGAGTAGAACACATATTCAATGTATTCATACCAGTCTTTATCCGAAAAAACAGGATCTTTTAGCTTTAACTTTGTGTCTGTCAATCCTGGAAAAAGGGATGTGTAATCGTCTACATGGTTGACTACTTCTTTCTTTTTTGCTGCAAATCCGGTAGGAACGGAAACTGAAGCAAGCACAGTCAATGCCACAACAAATGCAATTACACATTTGAACTTTTTCGTTGTACGCTTTTCTTTCATCATAAGCCCTCCTTATTAATAATATTTTATGTCAAGCCGCAGCATCATGTATGCGGCTAATACATAACGATCTTACCTTTTACGGTCTGATGTGTTACCGTATAAAAATCGGATTTCTCCGCATCCCATCCGGCAATATCCTTAACGTCATACTGCAGAGCTGTTTCTGCCTTTTGTGAACCGAACGTGCGGAAGGTTACATCACACAAATATAGTTCACCTTCAATATTCTCCACACTCACAAAACTAATGTAAATTTTTTTCTCCGCTTCATCATAGTTGCAGGTTACATCCGTATCAACGTTCGTAAATTCCACAAACTCGAGAACATCGGCATCAAATCCAACTTCAAGATCCATCACGCAGAATTCAGTGTTTCCACCCACGATCAGCGGTACTTTAAATTCCGTGGGAATATCACTGCCAACGTAAACCGCATTATTATAGATCACGTTATTTTTTTCCGAAACATCAATGCTTTCCGCAGTCATTGTAATGGTTTCTTCCACATTGATCGTCTTGTCGCCGATACTCTCAATGACTTCCTGTTCTTCCCAACCTACAAACACTTCATCCGAATTTAAAAAACCCGGCTTTTGCAGATTAATCTCCGACAAAGAAGCATACTTCTCAGCGGATACTTCTCCGGATGCATTGAGCACATTTACGCTGATGGGATTTACCGTATTTCTGTCATCGGTCTCACTGGCAGTTTCAGATTCGTCTTTTGGGGCCGTTTCACATTCCGATGCACTCTCGGCGGGTTCGGAACTCTCCGTGATTTGCGATTCTCCCAGACTGTTATCCTCCTGCCGGATGCAGCCCGTCATCAGAACGATGGAAAAACAAATCAGCATTACTATGCTTAGTTTACCGGATTTCATCATTATCCTTTCGCACTCCTTTAACCAGAAATCTTTTTAAAGCACTAAAGTGTCATCACAAAAATAATGTGCACTGTAGTGCATCCATTTTCTCAATTGATCACACCAATGCTGCCGTGTATTCACACACAGCCGCATTCTAAAAGTATACCATAATATCCAGTATTTTGTCAAGACCAACAAGCCTGTGCTATGTGCAAACTAATGAAACCCAAAGTGGAAATTTGTGTAAAATGACGGAGTAAAGAATACTGTTTCAAAGAAACGGCATAAGCGTTTTGCCATAGCACTCTGCTTCAGACTCTTGGGTGTCTTGTGAAGTTTTTGCGGCAATGCGGCGAATTTCAGCAAAAATCATGTCGATAACATCCAAGCTCACACGGTAATCATCCTCATATGGTGCGATACAGAAATTATAAAAAAGAAGAAATAACAAAATTTCATAAAAGATACCGCCTTAATCTTTGTGAAAAATTTTTGTAACAAAAAAGAGCAAAATTCGGAAAATTTTCTCCAAATTCGCTCTTAACTCTTAATTACAACTATAGTATAAGCGGACCAAAATATGCTAAAACGCACGCATCTGCGTGATTTTGTTTGATTTTCAGCCCAAAGGCGAAAATCCATGACAAATAGAACGAATGCAGAATCCATTCAAGTTCCCGTAAAACGAGTTCTCCCACAGCCGATGTGAATCAGCCGTGGGAGAATATCGGGGATGATTGAATGGAATTACAGTGGATTATTCAGCGGATTCCTCTGCAGCAGTCTCGTCCTCTGCTGTTTCCTCATCAGCTGCATCTTCCTCTGTCTCGTTCTTCTCGTGATGCGGGCCCTTGCCCGGCTTTACAGGCTTCTCGGGCTTTACAGGCTTTTCGCCTTCCTCAACTGCCGGAGGAACGGGCTTTTCGGGCTTTTCGCCTTCTTCAACTGCCGGAGGAACGGGCTTTTCAGCTTCCTCGCCTTCCTCAACTGCCGGAGGAACGGGCTTTTCGGGCTTCTCGCCTTCCTCAACTGCCGGAGGAACGGGCTTTTCAGCTTCCTCGCCCTCCTCTACAACGGGCGGAACGGGCTTTTCGGGCTTTGCGTTCAGCTCTTCGCAGAATGCAAACCAAGCAGCCTTTGCTTCGTCGTCAACGAAATCAGCAACTTCAAAGTCAAATGTATTGTTGATCATTGCAACGATCTCAGCCTTTCCTGCCTTCTTTGCAGGCTTTTCTGCATCCTCATCTACAGCCGGTGCATCTTCCTTCGGAGCCGGAGCTTCCTCGCCGAGGCTGGTTGTGCAGAACTCGAACCAAGCAGCCTTTGCCTCGTCGTCAACGAAATCAGCTGCTTCAAGGTCAAATGTGCTGTTGATCATCTTTACGATCTCATGCTTGCCCGCCTTTTTTGCGGACTTTTCCGGCTTTTCGGGTGCTTCTTCGGTCTCTCCGTCAGCAATCTCTCCGTCACCTTCTTCCACTACCGGCGGAACAGGCTTTTCCGGCTTTTCCGGCTTTTCAGCTTCCGTAGCTTCTTCGCTCTCCTCAGTGGTTTCCTCATCTGCCTCAGTATTTTCTGTTGTTTCTTCGATCACAACATCCTCTTCAGCGGACTTCTGTGTTTTCAGTGTGTTTGCAGCAAATGCGGTTGCACTTGTGATAACGGAAAATGCACAGATTGCTGCGATTACCGATATGATTCTTTTACGATTCATGATGAACACTCCTTTTCTTTGCGGTCTTGCCGCATAAAATTATAGATTGCAGGCTGTAATTTTTGCCTTACATTTACAGAATACGCAGCTGTATTTTCAAAAACGGGGTAAAAGGAAAAATTTTAAAAATTATCTGTGCAATGACAAATGTTGACAATTGCTGATTTTTATTATATAATGTAAGCAGAAAATTACAGTGTTCTTGGACAGGTTACCCCGATTTCAGGAAATACCTTGCGTATATTATAAGTATAGGAGGTGCGAAATGGACTCCGAAACTCA
>JAZOBK010000138.1:0-2853 GCA_045595985.1 Oscillospiraceae bacterium | reverse complement strand
TTTGTGGGAGTCAGCAGGCATTCGCCAAGCGTCATGCCAAGCTCATCAAAATATGTCATGAGATTCGCCTGATTTACATCAAACACCTTACGAACCAGTGAAAATCCGTTGGAATGCACGCCGCTGGATTTCAGAGCGATCAGTACATCTCCAGCCTTTTGGGAATCGGGATTTACGATCTTGTTCTTGTCAACTACACCCACAGAGAAACCGGCAAGGTCATATTCGTCAATCGGATAAAATCCTGGCATTTCAGCAGTTTCACCGCCAATGAGTGCACAGTCGGACTGCACGCAGCCCTCTGCAATACCCGAAACGATGGTAGCAACCTTATCCGGATAATTCTTGCCAACTGCAATATAGTCAAGGAAGAACAGGGGCTTCGCACCGCAGCAGATGATGTCATTCACACACATAGCCACACAGTCGATACCAACGGTATCATGCTTGTCCATGAGGAAAGCAATTTTCAGCTTTGTGCCAACACCGTCCGTACCGGAAACGAAAACAGGCTTTTCAATACCGGTCAGATCAGGTTCAAACAGACCGCCAAAGCCGCCGATACCCGAAAGTACACCGGGTGTGTTGGTTTTTGCGATGTGTTCACGCATCAGCTTGACAGCTTCATATCCAGCTGTTACGTCAACGCCGGCTTCCTTGTAGCTTTCAGAAAAACTTTTCATGAGTTACCTCCAGTGATGCAATGCATCAATTTTGTTTTTTTCATAAAACTACTTCAAGGAATACAGCAAAACAACCATATTCCCTGAAAATAGTATTTGACTTATTCTTTACCGGACCAGCAATATGTACAGAGTTTGCACTCCGGTTTTCCGATTGCGGCAATCGTTCCGCTAAGCGACTGGAAATCCAGTGAAGTCAGCTTCAATCGGCGACTGATCTCATCTCTCAAACGACTTCCACGTTCGGTAGAGGAATCACTGTATTCCTCAATATACTTTGTCCCTTCTTCTCCTTCAAACTCATTGATCACCTGTCGTGCAATGAGTTCAAGCTCGGAGTTGCTGCGTGAGAAATTCAGGTACTTGCAGCCGTACATAATGGGAGGACAGGCGGAACGCATATGTACCTCTTTTGCCCCGTTCTCATACAGGAATTCAACGGTTTCACGCATCTGCGTGCCCCTTACGATACTGTCATCCACAAGCAAAAGCTTTTTACCCTCAATCAGTTCATGTACGGGTATCAGTTTCATTCTCGCAACATGATTACGCATCGCCTGATTGCGGGGGGTAAAGCTTCTGGGCCAGGTTGGCGTATATTTGATAAACGGACGTGCAAACGGAATACCGCTGCGGTTTGCATATCCGATTGCGTGCGGGATGCCGGAATCCGGAACGCCGCAGACATAGTCAACATCCGGAAGACGACCGGATTTTATGTCTTTTTCTGCCATGATCTCGCCGTTTCTGGTTCGCATCGTCTCAACTGTAACACCCTCATATACAGCATTCGGATAACCATAGTATGTCCACATGAAAGAGCAGATCTTCAGGTCATCATTTCCTTTTTCAAGAACCTTACAACTGTCCGGAGTAATCTTAACGATTTCACCCGGTTCCATTTCACGGAAAATTTCATATCCGAGTTTCTGGAACGCAAAGGATTCCAATGACAGGCAATATCCATCCCAGCGTTTTCCAATCACGATCGGCAGACGTCCTCGTTTATCTCTCGCTGCAATTATGCCGTCCTCCGTCAGAATCATGAGAGACATGGAGCCATCAATCTTTTCCTGCGCATATCGGATACCTTCTGTAAACGAAGATTTTTGTGCGATCAATGCACCGATCAAGTCACCTGAATTGATTTTGCCGCTGCTCATTGCTTCGAAATTCGCACAGCCGCATTCCAGCAGTTCATTGACGAGATCCGCTGCATTTCTGATGATACCGATGTTGCTAATGGCATAAAGTCCCAATTTGGATCTTACCAGAATGGGCTGCGGATCGCTGTCGCTGATACAGCCGATACACAGGTTGCCCCTCATTGCCGCAACATCGTTTTCAAATTTAGTTCTGAACGGAGAATTCTCTATGCTGTGAATATTTCTTTGAAATCCCAGCTCCGCAGAATAGGACGTCATACCGCCTCTGCGTGTGCCCAGATGAGAATGATAATCCGTTCCGAAAAATACATCCATGATACAGTCGCTTTCGGAAGCAACTGCGAAAAAACCACCCATATTATTCTTCCTTTTCTCAACCTATATATCGCCGAAAGGCGATATTCGTAGGTATATAATTGATTATTTTAAAAATTACAGGGCTTTTACCATTTCTGCGAGTGCAGCGTCCTTCTTTCTGACGCCTTCAGCCATATCTTCCTTCATCTTCTGCAGAGCGTCTGCAAGTGCTGCATCGGACAATGCAAGCATCTGTACTGCAAGGATTCCGGCATTTGCAGCATTATTGATTCCCACTGTTGCTACAGGAACTCCGGGCGGCATCTGAACGGTTGCAAGCAGTGCATCCATTCCATCGAGTGCAGAGGATTTGATTGGAATTCCAATTACCGGCAGAGTAGTGTGTGCAGCGAGTACGCCGCCAAGATGTGCTGCCATTCCTGCCGCAGCAATGATCACTCCGAATCCATTTGCAGCTGCATTTTTTGAAAATTCCGCTGCTTCATCGGGTGTACGATGTGCGGACATAACATGAACTTCGTATGGAACACCAAAGGATTTCAGCTTTTCAACAGCACCCTTTACAACCGGAAAGTCGCTGTCGCTGCCCATAATGACTGCCACTTTTTTTGACATAAGACGCCTCATTTCTCCGTGCACTTGGATTGTCTGCAGCAGGCTGCACGGTATTATTGCTGCAGATTGGT
>JAZOBK010000137.1:0-10628 GCA_045595985.1 Oscillospiraceae bacterium | reverse complement strand
TACCACTTCCAAGAAGGCAACCACCACTACGACGACAACTTCAAAGAAGGCAACCACCACTACGACTACAACTTCGAAGAAGGTAACCACCACTACAACGACAACATCGGAGAAGGCGACCACCACTACCACAACTTCGGAGAAGGCGACCACCACTACCACAACTTCGAAGAAGGCGACTACCACTACGACGACAACTTCAAAGAAGGTAACCACCACTACGACGACAACGTCGGAGAAGGTGACGACCACGACAACCAGTCAGGATACGCCGTCCTCGACCACATCGGAATCAACAACGGTAAGTGAAACCTTAGTTGTTACAGCGTACACATATGAAGTAGAAACAAAACCCATACAGTACTATTTCTCACATGATGAGGAGGAATTTGCCGTAAAGGATCTGATTACTTCTGTGATGCGTTATGCGGTATATTCTGACGGCAGCATTTCCGAGGATGGGGAAAGCCTGAAAAATCTGGACATCGTTGATTTTAATGGAAAGAACCCGGCATCGCTCTACCAAAACGACGAATATCGCTACACAGTAGAGGCAAGCATAGCGGATGAATTCGATACGCATACGATTGGGGTGGAGGCATTTATCGGCGTAAAGGGTGATGCAAACCTCGATGGTTATGCGGACGCAAAGGATGCCGCCCAGATTTTGGTTTATGCGGCGGCAAGTGGTGCAGGATCCGAGGCTTATCTGTATTCTGACAGCGATAAAGAACTTGAACGCTTCGTTTATTTCCTTGCAGACGTCAATGGAACAGATACAGAGGATTCACCTCTTGACGCAACGGACGCAGCAGCCGTTCTGGTTTATGCAGCATCTGCAGGTTCGGGTACGCCCAAGCCCTGGAAGGAAATTCTGGGAGCTGCCTGATCGGCTGCAATTTCCGCTGTTTATTCGTATAAAAAAGAAAACCGACTCTGTTTTTCAAACGGAGTCGGTTTGGTTATACAGGGAGAATTCGCAGCGGTGTGCAATCTACAGCACATTCCCAAACGGAAAAACAGTGCGGCACACAACCCGAAATACAGCGATTTTCACAAAAAAGATGTTTGGTGCATTGACATACATAGTCAAATATGATATAATTTTTGAAACGGAGGAATCTTCTGTTTGCTTGTAAGTGGTGAATGTAGGAGCGAAAGTAAAAATACAGTGAGGTGCAGTATTATGAAAAAAGGCTTCGGCAAGCGAATGCTGGCGGCAGTACTTGGCGGTGCAATGCTGGGTTCTGCTTATCCCGCGGCATATCTGTCGGCGGCAAATGTAGAGGAAACGCAGGGGATCCGGCTGCAGACGATCCTCATTGACAACAACGGCAACGACTGGACAACAGCAAGCTGGGGCGGACAGAATATGACGCCGAATACCAGCTGGACGACACTGCTGCTGGGGGACTATTATGAGAATGGTTATCTGAATTTTGAGGTGAAGAACAGTACATCATCGACCGTTAAATTCAATATCGGTCTTTCCTCCAAAAAGCATAATGAGCAAGTAAAAATCTACTGGACGGATCTGGAAAAATACGAGGACATCAGTGCGGGTAATGACTGGGCAAGCTATTCTCTGCCCATCAAGGAACTTGTGGATGCGAATCCCGATTCGGGTTTTGATCTGGATAATTTCTGGCTTGTCTATGTCAACGGCGTACCCAGCGGCAATACGCTCTCTTTCCGGAATATGACGATCAGCTCCACCGACGATGAGCGTCAGTATCCCATGGTAAAGGTGAATCAGGTGGGCTATTTCTGCGATGCTGCAAAAACAGCCCGTGTCAGCTATTTTGAGAAGTTTGGTTCTCTCAATGGCAAAACCTATGAGATCGTCAATGCAGAGAATGATGAAGCGGTGTATACAGATACGCTTCCCGACGCTGTTTATGAGGAATCTTTCTCGGGAGAAATGGTGCATACCATCCGTTTTGACGAGGTGACAAAGCCCGGTACATATTATATCCGTATTCCCGACGCAGGACTTGATGCGTCTGCGTGTTCTCCGTATGATGCAGCGGGCGGACTTGAGCTGAATACATTGACCTCGGTGAGCTTTGAAATCAGAAATGATGTTTATGACGCTCTGCTCAACGACCTGACGAAATATTATTACTATCAGCGTCAGGGAATCGAAATCGAGGAAGCGTATGCCGGTATTTTTGCAAGAGAGAATCTGCATCCGGATGATGTTACGGTAAAGAAATGGTCCGACCGTGACAATCCCGATGCGGAAACCTTCGATGTTTCCGGCGGATGGTATGATGCAGGCGACTACGGGAAATATGTAACTCCGGGTGCACATTCTCTGACTGACCTGCTGTTTGCTTATGAAATGAATCCGGAGGTGTTTGCTGAACTTGAGATGAACATTCCTGAAACGGATCCCGATCATCCGGATTATGTTGATGCTCCGGGAATTCTTTCGGAAGCAAAATATGAGCTGGATATGCTCCTGAAGCTGGAACACAGCAGCAAGGACGGCTCATTCTATACAGCAGCCAATTACAGTGACGGAGTGATCTATATTGAGGATACGCTTTACCGCAACTCCAATCATAAATCGGATCCCTCTGAAACTGATTTGCGATGCCATCTTGCAACGGCGGATATGTCGGCGGTGCTGGCTCATGCATACATCGTCTACAGAGAGATTCCGGCGTATGCAGATTTTGCAGAGCAATGCCTTGCAACCTCTCTGCGTGCGTGGGACTGGATCAATGATCCGGCAAATACACTCAATATGTCCATTGGTGCGGCTAACCGTACCTATACCTTCAAGGAAGCTGACTTTGAACGAAGCAGATTTCAGGCGGCAGGTACGATCTACCGTGCTCTGACGCTGAAGGGCGAGGATGCAGGCGAATATGAGGATTATCTGATTGCAAACTGCAATGCCGAAAGCGTGAATAACTGCTTCGTGGCTGCATCCATCGGTTACGGACACAGCGGAAGATCCTTCCTCGGTTTCTTCCAGTATCTCTATGAAAACGAATCACCTGCATCGGAAGTGGCGGATGTATTTGCACAGTACGAAATATTCCGTGCAAGAATGCTCAAATACGATACATGGGGTCTGGAATCACCAAGCTGGGGCTTCTGGTGGGGTTCCAACAAGCAGGTTGCACAGACAGCAATGACGCTGATGCTCGGCGATATTGTAACCTATGGCAAAGTGCAGGAGGATGTGCAGACGTGCATCGAAAACCATGTGCATTATCTGCTCGGTGTCAACCCGATTTCATTCAGCTATGTTTCCGGACACGGTGAAAACAGTGTGGAAAACATCTTCAGTGCCATCTATTCCAAGGACGCAAAGCTTGATCCTTATCAGTGTCCTGCGGGATATTTCACCGAGGGTGCAAATGACAGCAATAATCCGCATCTGTCCAAGTTTACCGGAAAGTGCTTTATTGACAGCGATGGCGAATGGACAACGAATGAAAATACGATCTACGGCAATGCGGCGATGATCTTTCTGACATCCTCGATGATGGCACAGAATGCCTCAGAGAAGGTGCGGGGCGATGTCAATGCCGACGGTAAACTTTCCACAGCCGATGTGATCATGATGCAGAAATGGCTGCTTGGTGTGGGGAAGATCACTGATTGGCAGGCGGGTGACCTCTGCAAGGACAGCAGAACGAATGCCTTTGATCTCAGTATGATGAAAAGAGAGCTTTTGATACTAATACCTTAAACCCCAACGCCACCTGCGGCGGCTAAACTTGAATAGACAAAGTCTATTCAAGTTATGGGGATTAGTATGAGATAGTCAAATAAATATGGGAGGATTACCATGACATTTTATATCAAACAACGCATTTTCAGTTGGGGAGCAAAATTTTCCATCTATGACGCAGAAGGAAACGAATGCTATTATGTCGAGGGCGAGGTCTTTACATTCGGAAGGAAGCTGCACTTGTATGACCGCAATCGCAGAGAACTTGCCTTTATCCATCAGCGTCTGCTGTCATTTCTGCCGAGATACGAGATCATAAGAAATGACACGAAGGTCGCGGAGGTTGTGAAGGAATTCACCTTCTTCAATCAGGAATACAGCGTGAACGGACTTGGCTGGAAGGTGCATGGTGCTGTTTTCAGTCATGATTATGAAATCACAGCAGGAAGACGGTGCATTGCAAGAGTGACGAAGGAATGGTTCACACTTGGGGATGCCTATGAGATTGGTATTGCCGATGATGTGGATGAAGTCGCTGCACTGGCGGTGGTGCTGGTGATCGACGCTTGTATTGAAGCAGAGGAGAGTAATTAAAAACGATTTAAAATTTGCAATCACAGTACGAAGTACCGTGAAAACAATTTGCTTACTTGTGAGCGATTGAATATGAAAATGCAGATGTAAATTCTTTTACAGCTCTAAAAGGGCAGTGTCAGTATCATGCCCTTATAGGGTTTTGATTAGGAGCTTTTCCCCGCCACAGGCGGGGAAAAGCTCCTTTTATCAGTTTCCTTCAATATACGAAACAGGGTCAAGATACATATTTCCCTGCTTGATCTCAAAGTGCAGGTGGGAGGGAAGTGCACTTTCCACGTCAGCGGATTCGCCCACGCTGCCGATGACAGTGCCGCATTCCACATTGTCGCCCGTGTTTACCGAAAGATCCGCATTCAGATTGCAATAGCGGCTGGTAATTCCGTTCTGATGGTCAATGGTCACACACACGCCCCAGAGAGGATCCTCTTCCACGGCTTCTACGACGCCCTTGGAAACGGCACGCACTTCGTCACCCGAAGCAGCAGCAATATCAACGCCGTTGTGCGTCTGCCAGACGCCCGTGGTTGCGGATTTGACAAGCTCACCCTTGCTGAATGCACCGATCACCTCACCCACGATCGGATAGGCAGTCTGGATTTCATCAGCCGATGGTCTGGTGGCGGCTGCTGTTGTTTCAGGCGTAACAGCAGCGGCAGGTGCAGCGGTGGTTTCCGTTTTGACGGGCGGAACGTAGGCAGGCTCCTGTGTTGTCGGCTGTGTTTCGGTACGGGGGATGTTCGTTTCGGGCATTGCTGCCGCCAGATCATTTGCAGATTCCAGTGCGGAATCGAGCTGGATGGACAGATTTTCCGCTGTCTGTGTATAGGCAAACCAGCAGGATACGCCGATCATTGCGGTGCACAGTGCCAGCACCAGATAGAATCCCAGATTTCCGTATTTACTTTTGCTTTCGCTTGTGTTAGTATTTTTCATAAATAACACCTCCGTTGGTAGGATTGACCGAAAGTCCTGATTTATACAGCCTGATTTGAAATTTTTCCGCAGGTTTTCAATACATCAAAACATGGAGCGTCATCCACATCAGTTCTAAAATGATTGGCGTGCTCTCAAAAGTCTTTCGTTGACAAGCCCTCTGAATCTATGGTATAATATAACATAATCTACTAATTCAGCAGGAGGAAAATCCGATGAAATTACTCTACACCACGAGCAAAGCCATGTACCTTGCGGAAAACGGCAGGGCAATGGAGCTTCCGAGCTATCGTGTGATGCAATACCAGAATACCATTGAACAGATCCGCCGGAGCAAGGAATGGAAAAGCACCGGCAGAGGAGCACAGTTCATGGGGATTTCAGCAGCCGAGGAACGGGTGGGAGATCCCGTATTCAGTGGAATTGCACTTTATCAGGAGCATTTTCTCTATACGCTGCAGCTGGATGCTTCAGGCGGTATGTATCGCCGTGGATTTTCAGAAAAAGCAGTGCAGGAGGGATTCGTTTTCTCAAGCAATAGCGTTCGCTTGGGTGAGATTGCAAGCCATGGTGATCATGTTGCCGCTTGTATGCATTATCCAAACGGCACGTCGCACATGGCACTGTTCAAGCTCCCGTCCAGTGCCTACACGGAAATCACCGGCGGCGATTCCTGTGAATCCGCTCCCAGCTGGTCGCCCGACGGAAGACTTCTCTATTTTTCTACTGCGGGTATTGCCAGAGAAAGTGGACAAGTCGCAGCATATGCACCCCGTGCGGCAGCTTCCTACAATATCAATACAGAGAAGATGGAAATGCTGATCGAGGATGAAAAACATGACATTCTTGCTCTGAAAGAAGATGTACAGGGGAATTTCTACTACATACGCCAGCCCTACGATCCCGAACAGGGGAAGAAACGCACCACCATCTGGGGTGTGCTGAAGGATGTGCTGTTGTTCCCGTTCTGGCTGATCAAGGCACTGATCGGATTTCTCAATGCATTCAGCATCCTGTTCGGCGGCAAGCCGGCGGCTGACGGCGGTATGCACGGAGATGTGAAATCGAAGCAGAAGTCCGATAAGGAACTGTTCTTTGAGGGAAAACTTCTGGATGCCGAGAAGAACAGGAAGGAGAACAAGAAAGCCGGCGATCCATATGCAGGTATCATGTCCCGCAGCCGTGTTCTGGTACGCCGTGCTCCCGACGCATCCGAGGAAGTGCTTGCAAAGGGTGTTCTGGATTATGCACTCTGCAGTGACGGCGGTATCGTGTATTCCAACGGCTCGCATATTCTGCACCGCAAAGCGGATGGAACCGTTGTGGAGCTTGTCAAGATGCGTATGGCAGCAAATCTGCAGATTGTGGAGGAATAATATTCCCGAAATTCCATACCTTAAACGTTTACGATAATTTTTTTGAAAAAAATTGAAAAAAACTATTGACAATGCACAAAAGATGTGGTATAATATAATCAAGATAAAGGAACTGCAGAACTTTATAAAGAGGAAGCGTGATGGACAGCGTTGCTGGGCTGTCATCGCAGCAAAGGCCAGAAAAGGAGGCGAGCCCCATGGAAATGATCGAAACACAGCAGCAGGCGGCTTCGCCGGTCGCAGTTAAGTGAATGGGTGAATTTGCACAGCACAGGCTGTTTGGCAACCCCAATGAGTGATGATCAATTCTGCGAGAAGTGGTGAAAACGTCTGGTTCTGGTACACGTTCAAGTTTCGAAAGCCGGTGTATCAGAGCAGATTGCAAAGGATTGAGAACGGGCACAGAAACTGAAATATAGCAGGCATATAATCTTAAATCGGAGGTTTACTCCCATGGAAAGGTAATATTTTCCATCCTAATTCAGAAAGTTGTGATGCAATATGAAAGCTTCTGCAAGAAAAATCGTTTTAAAGAATCCTTAATTGAAAGGCGTGTATGACCGATGCACAGGAAAATGATTACGGTTTAACCGGATACTTACAACTGAATAAAAAACAACTCCCGACGTGCAGTATTGCGAAAGTCGGGAGTTTTTGTGCGGAGCCCGCACGGGCGAGATGTTCAGCAAGGGAATGCCATTGCATTTCCGACCGCAATGCTCCATTGACTTCGTCAAGTGGAGCAAAGCTGTACCCATGATAAGGCCGCCGCCGAAGGCGGCTTGTGTGCAATGCAAGTATGAAAAATGGTGCGGAGCCCGCACAGAGAGGCAGCCTGTCATTGCTCCCACCCCAACCCCTCTGTGGGGCTTTCGCTCCACTCCCCATTTTGAGGTTTTTTCGACAGACAGAAAGCCCCTCTGCTTGACAGAGGGGCTTTGTCTATGTTTCGTTGATTTTCTTCCGATACGCCAGTGCTGCCTGCTCCTGCTTGTTGTCGCCGAATTCATAATACACATGATCGGCGATGTTATCGGGCAAGTACTGCTGCTTGACATAGTGGTTTGGGAATGCATGGGGATACTGGTAACCAATGGCATTGCCGAGTTTCTGGGCACCGCCGTAGTGTCCGTCCTTGAGATGGGACGGAATTTCGCCGTAATCGCCCGATCTTACCACTTCGATTGCTGCATCAATGGCATTGATTGCGGAGTTGGATTTCGGGGAAGTGCACAGCAGAATGACCGCTTGTGCAAGTGGGATCCTTGCTTCGGGCAGTCCGAGCTGCAGGGCAGAATCCACGCAGGATTTGACAATGCTCACCGCCTGCGGATAGGCAAGTCCGATGTCCTCGGAAGCGATCACCAGCAAGCGTCTGGTGAGAGAGATCAGATCCCCTGCTTCGAGAAGCCTTGCGGTGTAATGCAGTGCGGCGTTTTCGTCGCTGCCACGGATGGATTTTTGCAGTGCGGACAAAATATCGTAATGTGCGTCGCCGTCCCTGTCATACCGCATATTACTCCGTTGGGTAAGAGCCTTGGCGGTTTCCAGTGTAATGCGGATGCCATCGGCGGTCGGTTCTCCCGAAAGCACGCAAAGCTCCGCTGCATTCATTGCCTTGCGGACATCACCGCCGCTGCCCTGTGCGATATGGGCGGCAACGCCCTCCTCAATGTTGAGGGTGTTGCCATGTTCCTCCTGCATCACACGGAATGCACGGTTCACGGCCTTTTCCATTTCCTGTGCGTCCACGGGCTTGAATTCAAACACGGTGCTTCGGCTGATGACAGCATTGTACACGGCGAAATAGGGGTTCTCCGTGGTGGATGCGATCAGCGTAATATCGCCATTTTCGATATAGGACAGCAGGCTCTGCTGCTGTTTTTTGTTAAGATACTGGATCTCGTCGAGGTACAGGAGGATGCCGTTCATGGAAGCGAACGTCCCCACATCCGCAATGACGGACTTGATGTCGGAAACCCCTGCCTGCGTACCGTTGAGGATATGGAGCGTCATATTGGTACGGTTTGCGATAATGCTGGCAATGGTGGTTTTCCCGATGCCGGACGGGCCGTAGAAGATCATATTCGGGATCTTGCCGCTTTCGATGATGCGGCGAAGGGGCTTGCCCTCGGCAAGCAGATGCTGCTGCCCGACAACGTCGTCAAGCGTTTTCGGGCGGATTTTATCGGCTAACGGTGCGGACATGGTATCAGCTCCTTTCGGTGGATTGTTTTTATGTGGGGGCTCTGCCCCCCTTGCGACCTTTGCACCGTAAGGTGCATTGGGAGCAAAACGTCAGCGGCGACTCGCCGCCCCCGTCAAAGGGATGGAATCCCTTGAGAATCCCATAGCATTCCAAATACATCCCCTGTGCGGATATATTTGGAACGTTAGAATTGCAAGAATACATTTCTTGGATGGAGTTTGGGGAAGGACTCCTCACTTAGGAATTATCACACCAAAAACAAAGAGCGGACTCCCGTCCGCCCTTTGAAAATATACTGTATCTTATTCGTAAAGCGGATACTTCTCGCAGATTGCAGTCACGCCTGCACGGATCTCGTCTGCCTTGTTCTCGAAATCGGTAGCACACAGATAGATGTACTCAGCGATCAGTTCCATTTCCTCAACGCCCAGACCACGAGTTGTCACAGCCGGAGTACCGATGCGGATACCGCTTGTCACAAACGGCTTCTCGGGATCGTTGTGGATGGCATTCTTGTTCACTGTGATGTATACTTCGTCCAGTCTGTGTTCGAGTTCCTTGCCTGTGATGTTGAACGGACGCAGGTCAACCAGCATCAGATGGTTGTCCGTGCCGCCGGAAACCAGATTGAAGCCACGCTTTACCAGACCTTCAGCGAGTGCATTGGCATTCTCGATAATTCTCTTCTGGTATTCCTTGAATTCGGGCTTGAGAGCTTCACCGAAGCAAACAGCCTTTGCAGCGATGGTGTGCATCAGAGGGCCGCCCTGTGTGCCGGGGAAAATCGCAGAATTGATCTTCTTTGCAAGATATTCATTATTTGTCAGGATCAGACCGCCTCTGGGACCTCTCAGTGTCTTGTGAGTGGTAGTAGTCACAATATCTGCGTACGGAACCGGAGATTCGTGCAGACCTGCAGCAACCAGACCTGCGATGTGAGCCATATCCACCATGAACAGTGCACCAACTGCTCTTGCGATCTCGGAAAGACGCTTGAAGTCGATCGCTCTCGGATATGCGGACGCACCTGCTACGATCAGACGGGGCTTGTTCTTCACAGCCAGCTTGTATACCGTTTCATAGTTGATGGTTTCAGTTTCGTCATCCAGACCGTAGGAAACGAAATTGAAGTACTTGCCGGACAGGTTTACAGGAGAACCATGTGTCAGGTGACCGCCGTCTGCAAGGCTCATACCCAGAACGGTATCGCCGGGCTGCAGTACTGCGAAATATACAGCAGTATTTGCCTGTGCACCGGAATGGGGCTGTACATTGGCATACTTTGCACCGAACAGCTTGCAGGTTCTCTCAATTGCAATATCTTCTACAATGTCAACACATTCGCAGCCGCCATAGTAACGCTTTGCCGGATAGCCTTCTGCATACTTGTTGGTCAGCACGCTGCCCATTGCCGCCATAACTGCGGGGGAAACGATATTCTCACTTGCGATAAGCTCCAGATTTCTTCTCTGGCGTGCAAGCTCCTTCTGCATACCTGCACCGACCTCAGGGTCAACGCTTTCCACATAACCGATGGTGTCAATCAGATGATCAAACATGGGATGATTCTCCTTCATTTTCAAATTTAAAAGCTTTGTGCATTCGCAAAGCCATATATTTTTATTATACACTACAATATAAAAAATTGCAAGGGGTTTGCGGAAATTTCTGTGATTGGCGGTGTTGGTTTGTCAATGATGAGTTACAAAGTTTTTAAAAAACTTCACCTCCGTGAAGGAAAGCCTTAATGTAATCAATAGGAGCTTTCCAATTGAGAGGGCGCATGGGGAAACGGTTGTATTTACGGCTGTGAACAGCGAGT
>JAZOBK010000136.1:0-4582 GCA_045595985.1 Oscillospiraceae bacterium | reverse complement strand
CAGTTACTGTATAAAAAAGATAAAATTGTATTGACTTATTCAAATTATATGTGTATAATTGTAATGTAAGATCACATTTTCTGCAATGATCTTACATTAGAAGCACCGTTTGATTTGTAAATTCACCGGCAATTTCTGTCTACTTTGGTTTGATGGATGGGAGATAATTCGGTGAATCAATACAGTATCCGATGTTTGTTCCGACTGAGGAAGGCGGTCTGACACACAGAGATCTACCGTATGAACGGTGCGGTTTATCATTGAAAGAGAGGGAATTTTATGAAACTCAAACCAAAATTTGCAGCAGCTGCTCTTGCTGCACTGATGACAGCTGCATCCTTGCCTTATACAGGCATCCCCATCCGTACGATCCATGCAGCAGATCACTCTATTTATATTAATGAGATCTGCACACAGAACAAGTCATGTCTTGCTGACAGCTATGGAGTGTATTCCGACTGGATCGAGCTTTACAATGCAGGAAGTTCGGCTGTTGATTTGTCCGGCTATGGTATTTCGGATAAGATCGAAGAACCCCTGTTGTGGACATTCCCTGCCGGTACGACCATTGCTGCCGGAGAAAGAATGATCCTTTTTGCGTCAAAACAAGCCTCTAATGGGAAAGAACTGCATACAGGTTTTGCACTGAGCAAGAATGGTGAAACCATCCTGCTGAGCAGTCCCCAGGGAGAGATTTTGCAGAAGATCACTGTACCAACTCTTGCAGAAGACAGCTCCTTTGGCAGAACCCCTGATGGCAGCAATACCTTCGAGGTGATGTGTGCAACTCCTGGCAAGGAGAATGAAGCGGTAACCTCTGCACCTACATTTTCTGCAAAGTCCGGCTTCTATGGATCGGATTTTGCTCTGACGCTGTCTGCGGCCAACAATGACACCATCTATTATACTACCGATGGCAGCGATCCTACCACTTCTTCTACTGCACAGGTGTATTCAGGAACAATTTCAGTGCAGGATCGCACCAATCAGCCGAATCTCTACAGTGCCTATGCAGAAGATGAAAATTCCGCACTGTCCATCTGTCGAGGTGTAGGCTACAAGCAGCCGCCGTTCAATGTGGATAAGGCAACTGTTGTCCGTGCTGCAGCCAAGAGTCAAGGCGGAAAATTCAGTGAAGTGATCAGTCAGACCTACTTTGTGACAAGCGGCAATCTTGCACAGTACAAAAATCTGACGGTTGTTTCTCTTGTAACAAATCCGGACAACTTGTTCAATCCCGATAAGGGTATCTACGTCACAGGCAACCAATATCTGAATTGGAAGAATAGTTCTTCCTTTGATCCGAATAAAAGCGTGTGGGACACCGACAATGTAGCCAACTATTTTTCAAGAGGACGTGAATGGGAACGTGAAGCTGCCATCACTATTTTCCAGAATGGTCAAACTATTGCAGAACAAAACATGGGCATCCGCATTAAAGGAGCCTCCACAAGAAATGGTGCACAGAAGAGCTTTAACCTCTATGCCAGAAGCGACTACGGTATGTCCAAAATTGAATATCCCCTGCTTTCGGACAACTATGCACTGGATGGTCAGCTCATTGACAAATACGATTCCATTTCCCTGCGTTCTGTCAGCGAGGAAACTCGCCTGCGTGACGGATTTGCTCAAAAGCTCATCGCAGACCGTGAAAATATCACAACACAGAATATGCAAAGCTGCGTTGTTTTCCTCAACGGTGAATACTGGGGCTTATATGAGATGACAGAAAAACTTTCCGACTATTTTATTGAATCCAATTACGATATCCAGAAAGAAAATGTAGCCATGATCAAGAATGGAGAGCTGGAAGAAGGCGAACAGGCTGAATTTGACAGCTTCATTGATTTTGTAGATAGTTACAGTAAGAAGGATCTGACAAATCCAGCAAATTATCAGGCAGTTTGCGATTTCATAGATATTGACACCTTGATCGAACACTATGCTGCCGGCTTATATCTTGGCACCTTCGACTGGCCCAACTACAACTACGGTGTATGGCGTAATACAGGTGATACGATCGAAGGAAATCCCTACAGCGACGGAAAATGGCGTTTTATTTCGTTCGATTTTGACTATACAATGGGTGCTACCTATGACAGCTTCGGCGGAGTAGAGGGTTATGCTTATGACAGTTTTCGTCACATGGACTCCGGAAAGAGTCATTACCCTACCAATCTGTTTGCCAATCTTCTGAAAAACGAAGATTTCCGCAATCAATTTGCCTCTGTCTACTGTGATTACGCAAATGAAGTGCTAACTCCTGAAAAGGCAAATGCTATGGTGGAGCTTTATGGCAGAGAATACACAGAACAGCTTGCTAATACCACGGTTCGCTGGTGGGGTTATTTCGGTGGTTCCAAAAATGATAATATGGAATACAACAGAAACCAGTACCGGAATAATACTCTGCCCAGTATCAGAAACTTCTTTAACCAACGTGCAGGGCATACACTGGAGGACATGAAGAATTATCTGGGACTTCGTGGCTCGCTGCAAACAATCACACTGAAATCAAACGGCGGCGGCAAGATCCAAATCAACTCCATTGTTCCCGATACTTCGGGAAGTGCATGGAGCGGAAAGTATTTTTCTGATTGTCCTGTTACATTGACTGTAATTCCGGATGAAGGTAAGGAATTTACCGGCTGGGGAGGCGACGTTTCCGGCAAGAATATCACCGTAACACTGACGCTTTCACAGGCAATGTCTGTAGAGGCGAACTTCGGTGAAAAAAAGGTAGTAAAAGGTGACGTCAACGCTGACGGAACATTTTCTGTTGCAGATGTCATCATGCTCCAGAAATGGCTCCTTTGCAAGGGTGACATCACTGACGGACAGGCTGGCAATCTTGACGGAAACAAGATTCTGAATGCCTTTGATCTTTCTCTAATGAAACGTGACCTTTTCTGGTCATTTAGCTCCTCCCTATCAGTATCATTCAAAATAAATGCACCGAGGTTTCGCTTCGGTGCATCATCTTTATATTTCAATAGATCTTTTATTTGTGACGTTGTTCATTTTCCCATAACTATCCATTTTCTGATTGTTTCATAAGCCGATTTCCAATCTCTATGAGGGTTATCTATCACAATATTTTCGACCGGCAGATGCGAAAGAATACGCAGCTCACGTTTCTGACGTTCCTCCAGACAATGGATATATCCATCAAAACCCTGTGCATGAATGTTTTTTCCGAAGGAACCATTCACGTGATAGTCAATCACGGAATCAAGCCAGCCGTCACGTTCCCTTGCTGCCTGTACAACCGATACAGCAATATCATCATTTTTCAGATAGATCACGGCAGGATTTAACGGCTGAATTATCCTGTTGATTTCAGATATATAGTCCTGTGACTCCTTTTCAGAAAACCCGAACCGCATCATTGTTTCGCACATGGGATTCTGAAACAATACGCAATTGAATACATAGATGGTATTTTCGTCTGCCGTTTTACAAAAGTTCTTCCATTTACCAAGCATCACAGGCTTTTCAATTTCCCATGGCAAGAAGTCATAAACCTTTTTCTGCAACAGATTTTGAAACAATTTACCGTCAAACTGTGACAATGGCACAGCGTATCCAGTTGCTATCCTTTCTGAACAATTCCGAATCGTATCCTGTTCCTCTTTTGAAAAATCAAACATATCCTGTTCGGAAAGAAATGCATGGAATTCATAATCCGCAGGATGATCACCGCTTCCCTCATCCACAAAACAGACCGTATTCCCTGCTTTCAGCAGATCTGCGACATATGCTGAAGTGGCACTCTTTCCCGAACATGGCAGTCCTTCGATAATATATAGTCTATGTTTCATTCTTTTCACTCCCGTTTTCTGCCAGGATAGATCATCTGTTTGGTTTCACTATGCTGCAGAGAATTATCAAACTTTATCTAAGTACAGTATAACATATATATGTCCGGATTTCAAGTTCTTAGAATTCGTATAATACAAACAATTTTATCGTTTTTTGCACACCGGAATTCATTGTTTTATCCACTTAATAATTAAATTTGGGGTTGCGTTTTATGACTTAATGTGATAATATTAATTTAAATATGCAACTTCAGTGCGTATTGTCAAATTTAAATTTTATTCACATTTATCAATTGGTCAGTAAATGGAATAAGATCATTTTTGAAAAGGAGAGTCAGTATGAAAATCACAAAAAGCTTTTTTCAACGCAGTATCGCATTAATAATCTGTGCAGCTGCTACTCTTCCCACATTTGTTTGGGATAATCTGCCTGTTATTGATGCCGCAGATGAGCAGAATGTATTCTATGTTTCACCTGATGGCAACGATACCAACGATGGTTCAATTAATGCACCTTTCTGCACACTCGCTGCTGCGAGAGATGCAGTACGTAACGTCAACAGTAATATGAGCGGAAATATTACCGTGTATCTTAGAGGCGGTGAATACCGTATTACAGAGCCTGTTGTATTTGACACAAGGGACTCCGGTACCAACGGTTACCGCATTTCCTATGAGGCTTACGAGAACGAAACACCCGTGCTCAACGGTGCCGTACAGGTAACGGGCTGGCAAAAGCACAATGATAAGCTTTACACAGC
>JAZOBK010000135.1:0-3548 GCA_045595985.1 Oscillospiraceae bacterium | reverse complement strand
GCAAGGACGAGGGTGGTCGTCATACTCCGTTCTTCAACAACTACAGACCGCAGTTCTATTTCAGAACAACTGACGTTACTGGTATCATCACTCTGCCGGAGGGCGTAGAAATGTGCCGTCCTGGCGACAACGTAGAGATGGATGTTGAGCTGATCACACCTATCGCTATCGAGCAGAACCTCCGTTTCGCTATCCGTGAGGGTGGTAGAACAGTTGGTTCCGGCGTTGTTATCGCTATCAACGAATAATTTTGCTTATTAAAAGAGGACTCTTTTGAGTCCTCTTTTTTGTTGTTTCGAAATATTCTGTTAACAAAAATTACTTAAAACAACTGCAAAAACCTCTATTGTTTACTTAAAACGAGAAAAATCTATGCTGTTGATTGTGTGAAATGCCTAAAAACAAGAAAGAATATTGACAAGTAATACCATTATGTGCTAAAATAAGGTATACGGTGCTTTGCACGGATTAAACTAATTTAAGGAAGGATGAATGGTATGTTGAAAAAGAAAATTGCAGGCGGCACGATTGCTTGTGCAATGATGCTGAACACCCTGCTGGCGGTTCCGTTCGGAACATCTGCTGCCGGAACAAAGTTCGAGTTTGAAGACGGTACGCAGACAGGTTCTGCATCTGTTTTGTCCCAGCAGTCCGGATATTCCGGCACAGGATATGTATTCCTGCAGGATAACGCGGATACCATTTCCGTAACTGTAACTGTTCCGGAAACAGGAATGTATGAGCTGACGATCGGCTATGCTGCCATCTACGGCGACAAGGTACAGGGACTGGAAATCAATGGTGTCAATCAGGGAAATGTGAGCTTTGCAGAGGGCAAAACCTTTGAAGAAGTCAAGTTCGGTACGGTTAAGCTTGAGGAAGGTGACAACACCGTGACGATCGTAGGCTCATGGGGCTGGACGCTGTTCGACTATGTGAGCATTGAGGCGGCAGAGATTGCAAAGCTTGAATGCTCCAATCAGCTGTGTGATCCCAAGGCAACTGCCGAGGCACAAGGTTTGATGAACTATATGGCGACAGTTTACGGTGATTACATCGTTTCCGGTCAGCAGGAGATCTACGCAAACGGTCATGGCGGCAACTTTGAATGGGAATTTGATTATCTGCTTGACCTGACAGGTAAAATGCCTGCAATCCGCGGTTTCGACTTTATGAACTATAACTCCCTGTACGGCTGGAATGACGGCACGACCGATCGTGTGATTGACTGGGTCAACGAGAAGGGCGGTATCGCAACTGCTTCCTGGCATATCAATGTTCCGGTAGAAATCGAAGGCTATAGCGTCGGTGATAAAGTGGACTGGGGCAATGCGACTTACAGCAACAAGACTTCCTTTGATCCTGCAAAGATCCTGAGCGATCCGGATTCCATAGAGGCAAAGTATTTTGATGATGCAATTGATCGTCTTGCAAAGGAACTTACAAAGCTGCAGGATGCGGGTGTTCCGCTGCTGTTCCGTCCGTTCCATGAGGCGGAGGGTGCAGGCGGCGAAACAGGTTCATGGTTCTGGTGGGGCAAGGATGGTTCCGCAACCTACAAGGCACTGTGGAAGTACCTCTATGAGAAATTGACAGTTGAATATGATCTCCACAATCTGATCTGGGAATTCAACAGCTACACCTACGCAAATTCCAAGAATTGGTATCCCGGTGATGAATATGTGGACATCATCGGTTATGACAAGTATAATGCAACTGCAAACAATCCCAACGAAAGCCCGATTTCTTCGACATTCTTCAATCTTGTGGATATGTACGGCGGCTCCGGCAAGATGGTTGCTTTGACGGAATGTGATACCGTTCCTGCAATTGATGCAATGCTGGAAGAAGGAGCATACTGGTCTTATTTCTGCCCATGGTATGAGGGCGAAAACGGTTCTCCGCTGTTCCTGACGGAATACAACAATGCGGATACACTCAAGAAGCTCTACCAGAGTGATGCAGTTATCACGCTGGATGAACTACCGGATTACAAGACATTTGAGTATACGGGAGAAGAATTCATTCCTGAACCGACACAGCCTACAGAACCGACAGATCCCCCCAAGCCCACAGAGCCTCCGAAGGAAGGTCATGCAAAGCTGACAGAAGAAACCGGTTATGTGCAGATCGTATTCCCTGAGGAAGTTGGCGAAGCAGTGTATCTGGTTGTAGATCTGGGCGATGAGATCTCCTATGCAAACGGCGGTCTTGGCGGATCCGTGGAGATCGGCGGCGAATACTACTGGGTGAACACTCCTTGGGAAACCACAAAGAGCGGTGTCGTCAAGGTAGATATGACAAAGCCGTTCAATGTAACGCTCGGTACCGAGGTGGTAGAGGATGAAGCGATCATTGCAGAAGCAATCGAAAAGATCCAGAAGCAGACTACCTTCCAGGGACAGGTATGGTGGGCAGACATTGACGGCGAGGCTGCAAGTGTCAGTGATGTGACAATTACCGATGCTTACCTCTTGACTGCGGCAGAAGGTCCGACAGAAGCACCGGATCCGACCGAACCGCCTACCGATGATGAAGTACAGGATGTACTGTACGGCGATGTTGACTGCAGTGGCAAGGTAGATATTCTGGACATCATTGTACTGAACAAGAATCTGCTGGGCGTGGGTGAGCTGACGAGCGAGGGCAAGGTGAATGCCGACGTTGACAATGACGGCAAGCCTACACCTGCCGACTCACTGAACATCATGAAGTTCCTTGTAAAGCTGATTGATCTGCCGATTGAAAAGGCATAATAACAAAAGAACTTCCTGCTTTGGCAGGAAGTTCTTTTTGCAAAAAATTCCCCTGCTGAATTCAGCAGGGGATCAGTATTAGTCCAGAAAGTCCTTGACCTTCTTGCTTCTGCTGGGATGACGCAGCTTGCGAAGTGCCTTAGCCTCGATCTGACGGATACGTTCTCTGGTGACCTTGAACTGTGCACCTACTTCTTCAAGCGTACGGGAACGGCCGTCGATCAGACCGAAACGCAGACGAAGCACATTTGCCTCACGGTCGGTCAGTGTGGAGAGCACTTCCTCCAGCTGTTCTTTGAGCAGTGTGAGGGATGCGGCATCCGCCGGTGCGGGAGCGTCGTCATCGGGGATGAAGTCGCCCAGATGGCTGTCCTCCTCCTCGCCGATGGGAGTTTCCAGAGAAACGGGATCCTGTGCAATACGCATGATCTCACGCACACGCTCCACGGGCATTTCCAGACGATCGGCAATTTCCTCGGGCGTCGGATCATGTCCGTTTTCGTGCAGGAGCTGACTGGAGATCTTCTTCACCTTGGTGATGGTTTCCACCATATGCACGGGGATACGAATGGTTCTTGCCTGATCGGCAATGGCACGGGTGATTGCCTGACGGATCCACCAGGTAGCGTAGGTAGAGAACTTGTAGCCCTTGGTGTAGTCGAACTTTTCAACTGCCTTGATCAGACCCAGATTGCCTTCCTGAATCAGATCTAGGAACAGCAGGCCGCGGCCTACGTAACGTTTTGCGATGGAGACGACCAGACGCAGGTTTGCCTCTGCCATGCGGCGCTT
>JAZOBK010000134.1:0-8259 GCA_045595985.1 Oscillospiraceae bacterium | reverse complement strand
GTGCACCTTCAGGTGTTCAGTCAGATCGTTGATACGACGTGTCAGAATCGCAATCTGTACCTCAGGAGAACCTGTGTCAGTCTCATGTGTACGATTGGTTTCGATGACAGCTGTCTTCTCTTCCTTACGCAGCATTTGTTTCACCTCTTTAATATTTCATTATCCGTAACATAGAGTGGGGCAGGTAAAAATCCCGAATGCGGGCGTAACCCCCATTCCAAGTACACGGACCTTAACTATTATACCACATTTTCTATCTCTTGTAAAGGGCTTTTTTAAAAAAATTGTGAAGTTTTTGGAAACAAGTATACCTAAAAATCAGGAAATCACCTTTCCTTTTTTCTTCTTCTGCTTAGGAGCTTCCACAGGCTTTTCTTTTCCGCCCTGATCTTCAAATACATTCTCGCCATCCGTCTGTGTATAGGTCATTTCAGGATTGACCTCTCCACGCTGTGCATAGTAGGGGTTGATGACGTACTTCTGGATAACGGGATAGCAATTGAACACAACTGCAAAGCCGACAAATGAAAGCGGCAGGAACGGCAGAATGAATACCATGATATACGGAAACAGATAGGTAAGCAACGCAAATCCACCGCATACCAGCACCACGATCAAAAGTGTGAGCAGATTCTTTTTGAGGGCAATGCAGCTCAAAGCCAGAGAATTCTTAAGGATATTCTTCATACTCAGATCCGTGGAAACGAGCATCAGATATGCATAAAAGCTCATGAGCAGCACTGCAATTGCAATACTCAAGCCAGCAATAAACATAACATAAAACAAGGTGGAAGATCCCTGTATCGTACCTGCATCAATTCCTTTGATAATCTGCGGATAAACATACATACCCGATGCAACGGAAGCTGCCACAAGCAGATCAATGATACCCATGATACACGCCTGCTTAAAGCAGCTACGGAATGTTTTTCCAAAAGTATCCATGATGAACAAAGGCTTTTCCAGTGAAAAATTGCGGAGAATCTTGGTGCATCCTGCAATGATCGGACCAAAGAGAATGACAAATAACAGAACAAGCACCGCAAAGAGCACGAGAGATAGCTCCGTATTGACATTGACCAGAAAATACACCGCCAGCAACGCCCCTATCAGCGGAAGGAACGATGACATAAGCAGGAGATTGACCTCGATCAGCTTCCAGAATTTGCGGCCGACGAGTTCCCAATAGCGGAAAAACGGTTTCTTTTTCGGAGCATCCTTTGCGATTCCTGCACCGGATGATTCATAATTTCCAAACAGGCCCATTTTTTTCAGATCCTTTCTGTATTTTTTATCCTTTTGCCATCAATTCCAGAAACCCTGTGTAGCCGTACTTCAGCCAGACGCATTGCAGCAAGCCTCCTGCAAGCGTCAGAATCAGAATCATCAAAAACCGCATCAAGTACAATCGAACTGAGAGCGAATCCCCCCTCCCCTGCTTTACGAGCTGGAGTAAGGATAGTGAAAATCGGATGGATTCTCTGATACCAAGTACATACACAAACATGGAAAACACAGCATAAGGCATGACAAACAAAACTGCCGTCAGGAGTCCTGTAGTTCCCTGCATACAATATAATTCCGACAAAACAGCACCGATTGCAGCCGCACGCATTACCAACAGGCAAAACGTCAGCGGAATAGCCGCAAGTGACGTTCCGAGTACTGCCGTTAATACCGTCCAGAAAACAGAAACAACGCATATAGCAAGAAACATTTCCGTGAAATCGAATGCTGCAGGTGCAGTTCCGATTCCTTGTCTGAACAGCGGCTCGTGCCAGATCATATGCGACGGATACAGTACATACAGCACACTGCCAAATAGTGTGCCGAGCAATATCGCAATCAGAAACCATCGAAGCAGTTTGTCGTTTTTTTTGGAAATTCCAGTACTTGTCCCAAAATGCATTGCACATCAACTCCTCATCAGAGTTTATGCGGCAAAGGGACAAATCAGAACTGTAATTTATTTTGAAAGCTCATAGGCACGCTTTGTACAGGCTGTACACGCAGCGTCAACGGTTTCCTCCAGTTTTCCAGCATAGAGCTTATCAAGTCCTGCAAGCGTTGTGCCGCCCGGAGAGGATACCATGCGAATAAGCTCGTCAATCGTATAGCCAGAATCCGTCAACATTTTTGCGGAACCAATGAGACTCTGTGCAAACAGCGGCAATGCGGTTTCCTGTGCGATACCCTCTTTGGCAGCGTAATCCACAAATGCCTTCGCAAAGAGATAGATAAACGCAGGACTGCTGCCGTTAACTGCAATGATTTCCTTCATTTTGTCTTCGGGAAGTTCTGCGGTTTCTCCGCAGGCATCGAATATACTGCGAACCACTGCAAATTCCTCGTCGGTTGTCGGAGCGGATTTTGCGAGTGCGGATGCACCTGCTCCGAGCAGTAGCGGCGTGTTGGGCATGACCAGAATGACCTTTGCATTCGGAATGGTCTTGCTGCGAATGTACTCGGCTGTGATTCCCGCTGCAATCGAAACCAGCACGGTTTCTTCCGTAACTGCGGGGGCAAGCTCCTCCAGAACCGTATCAAACATCTGGGGCTTGACCGCAAGGAACACATACTTACACTTACCCAGCACTTCAATACCGGATGCACACGAAGAAACACCATACTGCGACAATCGCTCAAGCTTTTCTGTATCGGGATCGAACGCGGAGATCTGCATGGAATTTCCAAGCTCACTTTCCGCAGCTCCTTTCATGATGGCAAAGCCCATATTTCCTGCACCGATAAATCCAACTGTTGTCATAATCGTTCACCAAACCTTTCTCTTACATTATACAACAAAATGCACAAAATTGCAAGACAAAATTGTGCATTTCGAAAATTTGGATTTTTAAGGTAATTTTACTATGCCCGTTTCAGGCCCACCCGTGTACGTCGATAGGCAGAAAGTGCAATCGGCAGCATGACAAACAGAAGGGGAAGATCCACAAGCAATTCGAGCAGATTCTTGGCAAGGCGTCCGGCAACAGCAACGTGCAGAGCCTCGGAAGGAATGAACCCGTAGTGCAGATTCAGTGCTGTATTCAGCACAAGGTTAATGATCACCACATCCAGAAGCCTTGCAACTGCTGCACGCAGGATCAGCATCATGTCAAATTTCTTACCGCTGCGGCTTGTTACATTGAGTGAGTGTCCGGTGTGCTTATGATACAAGCAAACTCCGTAAATAATCCCCTGCAGTCCAGCTACCAATGTATAGATCGGCAGAAAGGAACCGGTGGGATGCACCACGAATCCGACAAGGTCGCAGGCAAGACCTGCAGCAAAGCCAACTGTCGGGCCAAACAGCATTCCGATTACGGCGATGGCGAGGAATGCAAAATTCACCTTTGTAAATCCCACGTCAATGGAAAACATCTCCAGCACCATAGAAATCGCAATAAAGATTGCAGTGATACATACAGTCAGGAGATTGCCGAATTCCTTTGCGGAATCCGAAAACATAGAAAAAAAGCTCTTCATAATATACCTCCTTTATGCGAGCTATGCAGCTTCGTGCATAATTCAAAGGCATATGAGAGCTTCAAATTATACATTCAGCGGGATGCGAAACCTGTACCGCAAGGCATACCTTTTCGTCCGGTCAACAACTCCCCGTTTGACCGGCACTTAACGCACAAGTTTCTACTCTGTATGATAAGCAGCCGACGGCGTTTTGACGCCGTCAGCCGGAATATCCGAAATTAATATGCAGTTTCAGTCAGAATATTATATCTCTCGTCAATGAAAGGCTTCTTCATTGCCAGACCTTCCTGCAGGTCAATGTCATAGATCTTGCCATTCTTCAGACCAACAATACGATTGCCGATTCCCTGCTCAAGCAGGCATACAGCATGATAACCCAGCTCTGTAGCAACCACTCGGTCACGAACCGTCGGAGAACCGCCTCGCTGAACGTGTCCGAGGATCGTTGCTCTCGACTCAATGCCCGTCATTTCCTGAATGGATCTTGCAATGTTTTCTGCCTGTCCAACACCCTCGGCTACAACAACGATAAAGTGATTCTTGCCGCCCTTGGAATCACGGGTACGAACCATTTTTGCTGCAATCGCATTCAGATCATAGGGACGCTCCAGTGTGATTGCCGCCTCTGCACCAACTGCCATTGCAACATTTACTGCGATAAAGCCTGCACGTCTGCCCATTACTTCAACAACGGAGCAGCGTGCATGGGACTGTGTGGTATCACGCAGCTTGTCGATCATCTCCATAGCTGTATTCATCGCTGTGTCATAACCGATGGTATACTCTGTGCACTGAATATCATTATCAATTGTACCGGGAATGCCGATGCAAGGAATGCCAAGGGAGGAAAGGTCGCCGGCACCGCGGAAAGAACCGTCGCCACCGATAACTACCAGACCTTCAATGCCGATCTCCTCACAAACTTCCTTCCCCTTCATCACGCCATCCATATTGCGGAATTCAGGGCAGCGTGCTGTATACAGGCAAGTACCGCCTCTCTGAATGATTCCAGAAACACTTCTTGCGGTCATATCTACAAATTCACGGTTAAGCAGACCAACATATCCTCTCTGGATACCTACTACTTCCATACCCTTGGACAGTGCAGCACGGGTTACTGCTCTGACAGCAGCGTTCATGCCCGGAGCGTCACCGCCGCTGGTCAATACGCCAATCTTCTTCATATACATCCATTCTCCATTCTGCAATCGCAAAAATTTAGTTACTATATTATTTTACAACATTTGTGCTGTTCTGTCAAGCCCTTTTTCGCTTTTATTACGGGAAATCATTTTTATGATCCTGTCCCCTCTATCGTAGCAGACGGTACACCAAATATCCCTTATCCTGCAGAATGCAGGGAAAGAATGCAGCCGATCTGTTCCGGTGGAATGACAGCACATAACTTCCGATAAAAACGCTCGGAAATTTCAACGCTCATTCTGCGTTTCGGCTTGACATATTTTCTCTCATCCGTCAGATACAGCACAACTTCGGTATCACCGGGGAATTGTGCACAAAGAGGTTCCACCTGTTCCAGTAATTGCAAATCAGCACGCTTCAATTTCAGACATAGCTGCATCTGCCGGAGCATCAGCGGCAAATCGTCCTGGGAACGGATGCTTTCCGCTATCAATGTCACCTCATCATCCTTTTTGGAAACACTGCCGATCAGATACAGCACGCTGTCAGCTTTCAGACGATGTGAGGAGATACTGTATAATTTCGGGAACACCACGATATCAATTGCACCGCCCGCGTCCTCCACAGTGGCAAAGCACATTTCCTCGCCCTTCTTGGTGCGATGCTTCTTAACACTCTGGACAATACAGAAAAGCTTGACATTCTGTTTATCCGACACATGACTGCCCTTATCCGCAATCAGTTCTGAGATCACATCACAATGCAGCAGGGACTGCAGATAACGAAAATTATCCATCGGATGTCCTGTGATATACATTCCCGTGGCTTCCTTCTCCATTTGCAGACAGTGCGTGAGATCATATTCCTCGGCAGGCGGAATGACCAGATCCGATGCAGCAGCAGTGTCCGTTTCTCCGAACAGGCTCATCTGCCCTTCCATTGCCTGATCACTCTGACTGACAGTATCCATCACATATTCATACCGCAGCATCATCTGACGACGATTGCAGTCAAGCCCATCAAGTGCTCCCGACTGGATCATTGCTTCCAGAGCACGCTTGTTCATCCCCTGCTCGGACATACGGCGGCAGAAATCCACGAAACCTCTGAATACACCGTTTGTGCGGCGTTCCACAGACATTTTATCAATGAGTCCCTTGCCAAGATTACGGATAGCAAGCAGACCGAATTCCATATGCCCGTCACGATGGGTAAAGCCCCATTCCCCTGTATTGACGTCCGGTGGACGAATTTCAAGCCCCGCATTGCGGCATTCCTCCATATAGCTCAGAAGCTTCGGAGAATCGGAAATCACGCTTGTCATGAGTGCAGCCATGTAATCCGCAAAGTAGTGGACTTTCAGATAGGCGGTCTGATAAGCGATCAGTGCATAGGCGGCTGCATGGGATTTATTGAACGCATAGGACGCAAAGCTCTCCATCTGGTCAAAGATCTGCTCGGCAATTTCCAGAGGCACACCGTTCGCAACGGCACCGACACATCCATCGTCTTTTCCGGAACCATACAGAAAAATCTGACGTTCCTTTTCCATTTCGCTCTGTTTCTTCTTGGACATCGCCCGCCGCACAAGATCGGCTCTGCCGTAGGAATAGCCGGCAAGCTTACGGCAGATCTGCATGACCTGTTCCTGATACAAAATGCATCCGTAAGTCACATCCAGAATATCTTCCAGCATTGGGTGCAGATAACGAACGCTTTGCGGATTGTGACGGTTATGAATATAGGTGGAAATCGAATCCATCGGCCCCGGTCGATAGAGAGCAAGAACCGCAATAATGTCCTCTATATTCTGCGGTTTTAAACGCATAAGCACCTGCCGCATTCCGTTGCTTTCCAACTGAAACACGCCGGATGTATTTCCCCTTGCAAGCAGACGGAATACTGCGGCATCGTCCATCGGAATGTCGTCAATGGAAAAATCAGGCTCATGACGGCGGACATCTCTCACGCAGTCACGGATGATAGTAAGATTTCGCAGACCGAGAAAATCCATTTTCAAAAGTCCCAGCCGTTCCAGCACATCCTTATCGTACTGCGTCATAAGAATCTCATCATTTTTCTGCAGTGGTACATAATCGCTCACAGGTGATGCAGCGATCACAACACCGGCTGCATGGGTGGTAATATGGCGGGGCATACCTTCTATCTTGATTGCCATATCCAGAAGCTGCCGCACCTGCTCATCACTTTCATATAGTGCCTTCAATTCCTTAGTCTGTTCAATTGCCTGTTCAACCGTCAGTCTTCCGTCGATCAGCTTGGCGGTTTTGTCCGCGACCGCATAGGGAATGTTCATCACTCGCCCCACATCACGCACTGCGGCACGGGCCTTCAGGGTATCGAACGCAATGATCTCGGCAACATGATCGCTGCCATAACGCTGCAGTACATAATCCTTGACAGCCTGCCTGCCCTCAATACAAAAGTCAATATCAAAGTCGGGCATACTGACACGCTCGGGATTCAGAAAACGCTCAAACAGGAGATTTCCCGCAATTGGATCGACGCCCGTAATTCCCATACAATAGGCACAAAGGCTGCCCGCACCCGAACCTCTGCCCGGTCCTACGGGAATCCCCTGTTTCCTTGCGTAGCGGATAAAATCCCAGACGATCAGAAAATAATCCACAAAACCCATCTTTTCAATAACACTGATTTCATAAGCAAGACGTTGTTTCACTTCATCGGAGTGGGAATTTCCATAACGCATCTGCATCCCCTTTACGCAAAGGGCACGCAGATAGGCAGCATTGTCCGTTACGCCCTCCTTCACGAAATGCGGCAGCTTACGTTCGCCAAACGTGAACGTTACTTCACAGCGATCAGCAATGATTCGGCTGTTGGTGATCGCTTCGGGAAGATTCGGGAAAAGTGCTGCCATCTCCTGTGTGGATTTCAGGTAAAATTCATTCGTGGTAAATCCCATGCCATTCGGCTCATCAATGGTTTTGCCCGTCTGCACGCAGAGCAGGACTTTCTGCATCGATGCGTCGCTTTTGGTCAGGTAATGAACGTCGTTTGTTGCAACAAGGGGGATTTCCAATTCCCGTGCAAGCCGCAGAAGCTGCGGCATAATCTGACGTTCTTCCGAAATGCCGTGATCCTGTATTTCAAGAAAAAAATTGTCTTTTCCGAAAACATCCCGATACCGTATTGCAGCTTCTTTTGCACTATGATAATTACCTTCCAGCAACAGCCGTGGAATTTCCCCGGCAATACAGGCTGAAAGGCAGATCAAACCCTTATGGTATCTTTTTAGCAGTTCAAAATCAATTCTCGGCTTTTTATAAAATCCCTCTGTATTGGACAGGGATACAAGCTTGATGAGATTATGATAACCCTCATTGTTTTCACAAAGAAGCACAAGATGACAGCTTTTACCGTCAAGAATCGGATCCTTATCAAATCGGGTTCTCTGTGCAACATACACCTCACAGCCGATGATCGGGCGGATCCCTGCTTCAAGTGCAGCATCGTAAAATGCGACCGCTGCATAGAGGTTTCCGTGATCGGTGACAGCAACCGCAGTTTGTCCCTGTGCTTTGGCTTGTCCGACAAGCTGTGTCAGGCGGCAAGCACCGTCAAGGAGACTGTATTCACTATGCA
>JAZOBK010000133.1:0-3014 GCA_045595985.1 Oscillospiraceae bacterium | reverse complement strand
CGTTGGAGTTGAATGCGTAGAAGTTGATGCTTGCACGACCGTAAACGCCGCTGTACACCTCGCTGTGATCAATGATCGGCTGACGATCTGCATCCACAATACCGGGAGCAGTTGCAGAGTTGGCATTGATGAAGTAAGCATTTGCATAAGCCTCATCATCGGGACGTTCCAGATCGCCGTCACGGAGGGGCGTTTTGATGGCAGACAGCTGCGGTACGGACTTGCCGTTGCCCTTGAGCTTGGATGCACCTTCCTCATACGCCGCCTGGATGGCTGCCTTGACCTTTGCAATGGTCGCTGTATCGGACTTTGGGATGATAAGGGACACGCTGAACTTGGGTGTGCCGCCGTTGATTGCCTTTGCTTCCCATGCGTTGCAGTAACTCCAGCGGGTGTCGGGACCTGTGATTACCTTTGTGGGATTTACATACTTTGCCATGTTAATTTTCCTCCTTAAAATCGTTTTCAGCCGGATTCCATGCTCTTCGCTTATCCGAAGCAGGAACCAGCGTCGGTTTTCCTGTGGGTTTGTAGAGAAGTTCTCCGAGAATTTCGGTGAATTTCTTCTTACCTAAAAGCTTTGTCATAGCTGTAATACCGAGAATCTCTGGTGCGGCATAGGGATCATATCCTGCGTTTTGCACTGCCTGTGCGACCTTTGCTTCATCGGTGTACTTGCGGTTGGATTTCCCCTCCACCAGCTTGTATCCGTTCCAGACCTTGCCGGAGAGTGCCTGTGAAAGTGCGAATTCTTTTACATCGTTCGCCCATGCCACGAGTGCATCAGCCTTTTCAAGAATCGCCTCGATCTCGGCATCTTCAAGGGTATCGGCAGGTGCGAAGTCATATTGTGCAAGGATCAGATTATATTCCGCACGCTTGCGGCAGGTTGCTTTTACTTTACAGAAACGGCAGTGATCTCCGGCATTGAATTCACCCTCACCCTTGGCGGCGAGTGCTGCCGTAGGCTTTAGATTATTTTCTGCCCAGTCAAGCAGATCGGTCACAGTCATTGAAAATTCGCTGACATTGTCCATTCTCGGCTGAAAGATGACCATGCGAATTTCTGTGATGTCATACAGACTGTCAAACAGTCCTAATGCACCGAGGGCATACAGCATCATCTGAGAATTGTGTTCCGCTGTCACTGCCACACCCTTTCCGTGCTTGTAATCGCATACGGTAAGTACATCATCAGCAACGATAACACAGTCACCAGTCCCGAAGCCGTCGGGGACATATCTGCTGAAATCCAGCCGCTGTTCCACCATAACAATGGGGTCGGTGTATTTTGCCATCTGCTCTGCGATGTACTCTGCGTATGCGTCGGTGCAGTCCGCCATTTCCTGATCGAAGTACTCAAGGTGATCTGTCGGGTCTGCGGCATCAATGCCGAGGAGTTTGTTTACCTTGTACTCCGCAAGTTCATGTGCACAGGTGCCTTCCTTTGCGTAGTGCGTTGCCGTATCCTGAAGATCGGCGCAAAGCTGAGCCGATGGCGGACAGGCAAGCCAGCGATGACTGGCGGATGCGGACAGCTTTGCATGGGCTCGTTCAGAATGTTTACGTGCCAAGGCTCTCCGCCTCCTTCATCAGTGCCGCATACTCACTTTCGGGAACGCCGGACAACTTTTCAGCACCGTGCTTCATCACAAGCTGTTTTACCTCCTCCGTAAATCCTGCACGGGACTTGTTGGCAAGCACGGCTCTGACCTCTGCGAGGGTGATGGGCTTTGCGGGCGGTTCGGGCTGCGGCTGTTCGTCTGCTGGGGGATAGATCTGCTCGAACTTGTTCATTTCCTTCTGTGTTGTCTGCTCTGTCAGCTTTGTCAGTGCCATGGTCAGAGCGTTCAGTGCGTTGATGACCTCAAAGATTGGCTCCATTTTTCGTTTCCTCCTTTTCCAGATTTACTGCCAGTCTTTCTGCTACGACGCTAAGTGCGAAGAGCAGTGCAATGAGTTCTTTTGTTTTTGCTTCCAATGGCATCACCACCTTCAATTGATTTGAACCTTATCAAGAGAAGCATCATTGCCCCTCATATCCCACTACAGAATCAAGTGATGTTTGGACGAAACATTTTCAGATTTTTATGCCGAATTCTTTTTCAAGCTGTACTCTGGCTCTTTCAAGCTGTGAACGGTATGTACTTCTTTTCAGATCCAGCTGCTCCAGACATTGCCTTTCAGATAGCTCTTCATCAAGTTTCATTTTCCCGATTGTAAGTGCGACAGGCAACAGCTCTGCAAGCCTTTCAAGAATCAGTCTCATCATAAGCTGGTTAGTTACCATTTCTTCAATATCAGAGCCATCCGAAAAATATTCTCCATGAAGCTCATTTTCATAATCAAGAGAAAGGTTGTCACCGGCGGCACTGTATTCGCAAAGAGAACAATCTCCATCGCATTTCCAGAGATATTTTCTGGGGCAGGCACACTGACCGTGATATTGCTTTCTGTTTCGTATCCGTGATGTTTCACGAGTGATTTCTGTATAAACTTCTTCGGAAACCGGCATCAGCTCAACGTGATGGGGATCATATGCCTTTCGCATTGGAACATATCTTTTCATATCTTTTCTCCATTCGTGGGAATGGAGAGAGGAACGTTACCGCATTCCAGATGGATACTCCATTCCGAAATACAGCAATCTGCTCAAAAGACGCTGTTGCAATGCTTGTCATAATTCGTTGAGCCACCGGAGATCAGACGGTGCGGATTATGGCATAAAAATAACCGGACGCATGGACAGAATAATGCACTTACGAAATTACAATTATGTCGTAATTTCGTCATTTTGTACATATACTGCCGTATGCATCCGGCTGTAGCTATATCATAGCATTTTTCATGGAGAGTCACCAGCGGAAATAAACCGTAGTAAATTTTTATGAATATTGCTGTGAACACAGTGAGAAACGCTGCTGCTGATAAAGCAATATTCATAAAAATATACATTTTTCATTGTATATTCGAGTCGAATATGCACTGGTTTTACGGTTTTACTCCGGTTTATA
>JAZOBK010000132.1:0-12063 GCA_045595985.1 Oscillospiraceae bacterium | reverse complement strand
AAGAACGCCTCTGCGAATTCCCTGCCACGCTCCTGCACCACCCTGCGGATGAAAGCTGTCGGTGCAGAATACTGCACCTCCATTGCTTTCCATTTATCCTTCGGCATTTGTATCCGCTTTTCATCACGCAGAAAATTGCGTAATACGGCGTTGACAAACCCCGATGCACTTGTCTTTTTAAACTGCTTTGCCAGCAGCACGCTTTCATTGACCGCTGCCCGATCGGGAATCTTTTCACAGTACGCAAGCTGGTAAATTCCCAGATACAGGATATTCCGAATTACGGAATCCAGCTTTTCGGGCGGCTTTTTGCTGTAGCACCGCACGATATGGTCAAGCGTCAGACGGCGTTCCATTACGCCGTAATATAGCTGCGAGCAGAGTTTTTTATCCATCGGCGACAGCTGTGAGGCAGCCAGTGCCTTATCAAGCAGGAGGTTGGAGTAGCTTCCCTCCTCCACGGTTCGCCCCAGAAGCTGTACTGCCAGATACCTTGCACTCTCCATCAGTCCCTCGCAATACGAATCAGACGCAGCAGCTGCAAAAGGGAATGCACCAGTGCAGCCACATAGGTCAATGCGGCTGCCTTCAGGACTGCCTGTGCACCATCTACTTCCCTGCCCTCAAGAAAGCCCTGTGTTTCCAGAATCGCCAATGCACGGCTGCTTGCGTTGAATTCAACGGGCAGCGTCACCAGCTGGAACAGTGCGATCACGGCAAACAGCAGAATACCGAATGTGATCAGACTTCTGCCAAGTGTTGTGCTGCTGAAAATCAAACCAATTAAAAACGTCAGATACCATGCTCTGGAGCAGAAATTCGTGATCGGCACAAGATTGGAACGCAGCACGATCGGGCCGTAGCTTTCTGCGTGCTGTGCCGCATGACCGCATTCATGTGCGGCTACACCCAGTGCGGCAACGGAGGTTTCGTTATACACACTATCGGAAAGACACACAACGTTCGCTCTCGGATCGAAATGGTCGGTAAGTTCTCCCCGAACCATTTCCACTCTCACATGGCTTAATCCATTGTTGTCAAGAATCTGCCTTGCAACCTCCGCACCCGTCAGCCCTCTGGCATTACGCACCTTATGGTATCTTGAATAGGTACGCTGCACATTGATCTGGGCAGCGATGCAGATGATCAAAGGCACGATCAACAAAAACAGATCCATACTACAAATCCTTTCCTTATGGATTCACACGGAATCCTATTCGCCAAGTTTCTGTCCGTCGGAAATTTTCTTGCCGCGGACAAAATCCGATGTTTGCAGGCGTTTGCCGCCTTCAATCTGTACTTCTGTCAAATATAATGTCGTACCCTCGCCGCACTGCACCAGAAGCTGCTGGGCATCCAGAATGGTACCTGCCTGTGCATTTCCATTTTTGTCACCGAGCTTACTGCGGAACACCTTGAACCGCTTGCCCTCCATGGTTGTAAAACCTGTCAGTGCACAGATCGTGCGGTGCAGCTGTACTGCCGGCTTTGTAAAATCCAGTGCGGACATATCCTTGGTGATCATTGCCGCATAGCAGGATTTGGAGTCATCCTGCGGTTCGGGTGTGATCGTACCATCCTTGATGCCCTGCAAAGCCTCCACGATGAGCTTTGCACCAAGCTCGGAAAGACGGTCGTGCAATTCGGATGCGCTTTCGTTTTCGCCGATGGCAAGGCTGCCCTTTAACAGCATATCGCCCGTATCCAGTCCCTCTGCCATCTGCATGATGGTCACGCCCGTTTCCGTTTCGCCGTCCAGAATACACCGCTGAATGGGTGCCGCACCACGATATTTCGGCAGAAGTGAAGCGTGCACGTTCACACATCCGTAACGTGGAAGCTCCAGTACCGCCTTCGGAAGGATTTGTCCGTAAGCTGCAACCACAATACAGTCGGGCTGTATTTCTTCCAGTATCTTCATCGCCTTCTGTGCATCCTCACCCTTACGCAGGGAAAGCGGCTGGTAAACGGGAATTCCCAATTCCAGTGCCTTCTTCTTTACGGGAGTGGGAACAAGCTTGTATTTTCTGCCGCTGGGCTTGTCCGGCTGCGTAAATACCGCCGCAACATCTGCTCCGCATCCGTTCAGTGCCGAAAGACACGGCACAGCAAAATCGGGAGTACCCATGAATACAATTTTCATCGTTTTCATCTTATTCTTCTCCATCCACTACAAATTCATCCACGAGTTCCAGGAAAAGATGTCCGTCAAGATGGTCGATCTCATGGCAGGCACAGCGGCACGCAAGCCCTGTCAGGGAAACCTCATAGAACTCGCCGTTTCTGTTCTGTGCACGAACCTTGCACTTGTTCGGACGAACCACATAGCCCCATTCCTCGGGGCAGGACAGGCAGCCCTCAATATCACGCTGCTTGCCGCTTTTCTTCAGGATCACGGGATTGATAAATTCCAGAATTTCCTCGCCCGTATCCACAAGTGCCACACGTCTGCGGATGCCGACCTGCGGTGCGGCAAGACCGAGTCCCTCTGCTTTTTCCAATGTTTCATGCATATCATCCAGCAGCTGTGCCAGCTTTTCATCGAACACCTCAACGGGCTTGCAGACTGCTTTCAGAATGCTGTCTTCTTTTGTTACGATTCTTCTGATTGCCATAGTACTCCTCCAAAATTATATGCCGATACTGCCGTTCATATCCGCATAAATATGTACCCGTGCCGTTTCCCTCACGCTTCCTGCATTTTTCAGCACATCACGCATGAAATTACGGAATTGACCGGTATTTTTACATTTGATAATGATACGGTAGCGGTATTTTCCATTGATCTTCCCATAGGTGCACGGCACCGGACCGAGCACACGCAGGGGGAGCTTTTCTTTCTGTACATCAAGCTCCTCTTTCATGCACATCACAAATTTTTCCGCAGCTGTCTGCACTTCGGATTCTGTTTCACCGCTGACACCGATCACGCAGACATCGCAGAACGGCGGAAACAGAAGCTGTTTACGGATGGCCAGCTCCTCACGGGCAAAGCCGAGGTAATCCTGCTGTGCCGCAAGACGCAGCACATAGTGGTCGGGCAGAAATGTCTGTAAAATGGCTCTGCCGGGCTTTCCGCCCCTGCCGCCACGTCCGACAACCTGTGTGATCAAGGCAAATGTCCGCTCATAGCTGCGGAAATCCCCCGAAAACAGTGCCTTATCCACCGAAAGCACGCCAACAAGCGTGACATTCGGGAAATCCAGTCCCTTGCCGATCATCTGTGTGCCGAGCATGATGTCGTATTCACCGTTTTTGAACGCCTCGAAGCTTTTCTCGTAGGCAAAACGGGAAGTTGTCGTATCCGCATCCATGCGGAGGGTCCTTGCATCCGGAAAGCGTGCTGTCAGCTCATCCTCCAGCCGCTGTGTGCCAAATCCCATTTTCCGCAGATGCTCACCATGGCAGGTCGGACAGTTCTCCGGCATACGCTGGATCGCACCGCAATAGTGACAATGCAGATTGTTATCGGATTTATGATGCGTCATGGGAATGGAACAATTCGGACAATACACCGGCTGATTGCAGGTACAGCAGCTGATAATGGTGTGGTAGCCACGGCGGTTGAGCAGCAATATGCTCTGCTCGCCACGCTCCAGATTTTCCTGCAGTGCCTTTATCAGCAGGGTGCTGAATTCCGTATCATTTCCCTGCAGCCGCTCCTCATTCATATCCGCCACTTCCACCGTGGGAAGCGGTGCGTTGCCGTAGCGTTCCGTCATTTCCAGAAGCTGGTAGACATTCTTTTTTGCAAAATAATAACTCTCCAGCGTCGGTGTTGCAGACGCCGGCAGAAGTACCGCACCATGGATGCGGCAGCGGTATTTCGCCACCTGAATGGAATCAAATCTCGGAGCTGCGTCGGATTTATAAGAGCGTTCGCCCTCCTCATCCATAATAATGAGTCCGATATTCTGCAGCGGAGCAAAAACCGCCGATCTTGTGCCGATGACAAGATCCGCCTGCCCGTTTCGCACACGTTCATAGGAACGCTTGCGTTCACCAAGCGACAGACTGCTGTGCATCACAGCGATCCGTCCGCCGAATCTTGCGGAAAAGCGTTTCACAGTCTGCGGCGTCAGTCCGATCTCCGGCAGGAGCATCAGGACGGATTTTCCGAGTGAAAGCGTTCTTGCAATCAACGCCTCAAACACGGAGGTTTTTCCGCTTCCCGTCACACCATGCAGGAGAAAGCATTTGGGTGCATCCGTTTCCAGATGCGGTGCGATCTCGTCAAAAACATCTTGCTGCTGCGGGGAAAGCTGAATTTCAGGCGGTTCCTGAAACGTACCGGCTTCCGTTTCCACATCGTTTGCCTGCATTTCAAAACGCTCGGCAACCCCGTTCTTCACAAGTCGCTGCACAACAGCGGAGGTCACGCCGCAAAGGTAGCATACTTCCTTTTCCTCCAGTACACCGTATTCCTGCAGTGCATTGACAACCTGCTGCTGCTTCACGGTGACGGAGCAATGCAGCTCCTGTGACACAAACCGCTCGGAAAGCCGTACCATACGAACAGTTTTTTCCTTCATCCTCACATCGGCATCCGCAGTACTGCGGATCACGCCCGCAGCGAGCAGTGCTTCCACCAGTTTTTTCTTCTGCGGTGCTTCCTGTACATCCAGCAGCGTATCAAATTCCCTGCGGCTTCTGGCTCTTTGCAGATAATGCAGAAACTGCGATTCTTCCTGCGTCAGTCCGCTTACATCCGCATCCGGCACGAGCACATAGTGCTCCTGCACCCGAAGCTGCAATGCAGACGGCAGCAGCGTGCGGATGGCATCATAATAGGAACAGAACGTATTCTCCTTCAGCCAATGCATCAGCAGCATCTGTTCTTCATTCAGAATCGGTCGGCTGTCCGCTATAGAGAGGATCTTCTTCAGTCCTTTGGAGGTCTCCCCGTCCGTTTCGGATACGGAGAGCACCAGTCCCACACGCTTCTGATTTCCTCTGCCAAACGGCACGACCACACGGCATCCCTCCAGATGCTGCCGATACAGCTCGGCAGGCAGCAGGTAATGGAATGCCTTATCAAACGCATAGGCTGCGGATTCTACCGCAACCGCTGCAACATATTGCTGAAATTTCACGTTTACGCCTGAACGCCCTTATCCTCTGCAGAAGCCTCTACGATCTTGTATTCGCCTCTTGCAAATTCGTCAACTGCGGTTTTTACCGGTTTTTCCTCCAGAGTGTCACCATTCTCATAAAGCTCGGTGGCAATCTCTCTTGCTCTCTTTGCTACACCGATCACGAGTGAATAGCAGCTTTCGTTCTTGGTAATCATCTGTGTAATTGCGGGTCTAAGCATTTTTAAGCACCTCTCTGATAAAATCTTCGTTATTCTTTTCCTTGCATTCTTCGGCACGAATGACGCATCTGAAATCGCTGATTGCTTCTTCCAGCACATCATTCACAACGATATAATCATATCTGTCGGCAAAGCCGATCTCATCCACCGCCTTTGCCACACGTTCCTCGATCACTTCGGCAGTCTCCGTGCCCCGTGAAGTCAGACGTTTTCTCAGTTCCTCAATACTGGGCGGCATGATGAATATGGAAACCGCATCCGGTCGTTTCTTCATCACCTGCAGTGCACCCTGCACCTCAATTTCCAGTATCACGTTCTTGCCCTGTTCCAGATTATCCGTAATGGGGGTAAGAATCGTACCGTAATAATTCTTGCAGTACTCTGCATATTCGAGCATCGAACCCTCTGCAATCAGCATTTCAAACTGCTCTTTCTGCAGAAACTGATAATGCACGCCGTCCACTTCACCCTCACGAGGATCACGAGTGGTGGCGGATACGGAATAATAGAAGCTCGGATCCTTCAGAATCTCTTTCAGGATCGTCCCCTTTCCGCATCCGGAGGGAGCGGAAACAACAAACAGCAAGCCTTTCTCCATTCCCAAACCTCTTTCCTATTCGATATTCTGGATCTGCTCACGGATCTTTTCGATATCGGATTTCATCTCTACCACAACGGATGTGATATTCACATCCTGCACCTTGGAACCGATGGTATTCACCTCACGGTTCATCTCCTGCACAAGGAAATCCAGCTTTCTGCCGACGCTTCCTTCTTCATTCAGGAGTGTTTCCACCTGTGCCAGATGGCTTCTCAGACGGACAGTTTCCTCATCCACAGCGGTTTTCTCGGAGAAAACTGCCGCTTCCATCAGAATTCTCTGTTCGTCGATCGTCGTGCTGCCAAGCAGATCGGAAATCTTTGTGTACAGGCGTTCTCTGTACTTTTCCGTCAGCTTGGGGGCTTCGGTTTCCACTACGCCGACGCATTCTGCAAGCGTCGCAAGTCTTGCGAGAACATCCGCACGCAGCTTTTCGCCCTCCACCTCACGCATCTGTACAAATGCCGCAAGTGCCTTCTCCGCAACACCCAGCACGGCTGCACGGACTTCTTCCTCATCATCCTGTGCCTTCTCCACACGGAATACGTCCGGCAGGTGGAGCATGGTTTTCCAGTTATTGTCCATCATCAGCAGATACTTGTCATCCACTGTGCTGTTGAATTCCTCCATCGCATCCATATAGCCCTTGACGATGTCCGCATTCACACGGATATCCGCTTTCTTGCCCTCGGTGAGGGTAATGGAAACGCCGATTTCCACTTTACCGCGGGAAGCCCTTGTTTTCAGGAGGGATTTGAGTTCCTCCTCCATGTAGGTATAGGCTCTGCCAATGCGGACATTCTGCTCAAGATAACGGGAATTGACCGATTTGATCTCCACGAGAATGTCACGATTGTCAATCTGTTCCTGTGCACGTCCGTAACCTGTCATACTTCTCAGCAATTTGCAACAACTCCTTACTGTCATATATTTTATACAAAACGCAATAAAAGTGCATATATCACCTGATTCTAATAGTATATCATATTTTATCAGAAAACACAAGTGAAAATTTACAGTTTATTCATAAATTTCCGAATTTTTTCAAACAGATACCGCCTGTAGTGACAAGTTCTAAAACCGTTCCCAAACGATCAATACTCATAAAAACGATCTTCCAGCCCGCCTGCGGCGGGCTGGAAGATCACTAAAAACCTGATTATTCCGCATGGGTTTTCGCATCTCCACGGTCTGTGACGATCTCATATCCCACAGAGCTTGCAGTGCGGATCAATGATGCGACGGACTGGGCGGATTCATCCCCCGTACTGATCTTATTGTCGTAGAGCATATATTTCTTCCGCACGCTCATGGGCGACAGATTGGGCATCACGACATTGGCTCCTGTCTGCAATCCGAGTTCACGCCCCTGCGGATGCATGGTGCCGAGTGCTGTGGTGGCAGGCAGAAGAACCTTCGGGAACAGCAGACGCAGAATGCCGAGAATCCGCAGAACAAGAGCAAGCTCACCATTCGGGTAACCCTTCATGGGGGTATCCTTGTGCGACAGGAACGGGCCGATGCCGATCATGTCGGGCTGCAGCTCCTGCAGAAACCGCAGGTCGGCAATGATGTTCTCCGTTTTCTGGTAGGGGCTTCCCACCATGAAGCCGGCTCCCACCTGATAGCCGATCTTCTTGAGATCAAACAAGCATTTCCGGCGGTTTTCAAACGTCAGCTCCGACGGATGCAGACGGCTGTAGTGTACCGCATCCGCTGTTTCATGCCGCAGCAGAAAACGATTTGCACCCGCTTGAAAATAGGAAAGATAGCTCTCGTAGGATTTCTCACCGATGGAAAGCGTAATGGCACAGTCCGAATAATCTCTGCGGATGGCGGAAACGATCTCACAGATGCGTTCGTCCGTAAAATACGGATCCTCCCCGCCCTGCAGTACGAACGTACGAAATCCCAATTGATAGCCTTCCCTGCAGCATTCGAGAATGTCCTCCAACGTCAGGCGGTAACGCTCTGCACAGCGGTTGCTGCGGCGAATGCCGCAGTAATAGCAGTCGTTTTTGCAGTAATTCGTAAATTCGATCAGCCCACGGATGTACACGGCATTGCCGTAATGTTCACGTCGAACAGCATCGGCAGCGATGCGTAATTCTTCATCATAGACATCCGTTTCGAGCAGTGTTTTCAGTTCGGAATCGGTCAGATTCTGCGTGGTACGCAGTTTTGTGATCAGTTCGCTCATAGTTTCCCCTCTTATCAGTTTCTTATTAATATTGTACTGCATTCTTCTGTGCTTGTCAAGCAGCAGGATTTTCCCAGTAATATTTTTGGAAATGCTATTAACAAGTGTACTGCATTGTGCTATAATGTACTTATCAAACAAGTACACTGAATTACAATTTAGCGGAGGTGAGGATTTGGAGATCATCATCAGCACAAACACCAACAAGCCCATTTATGAGCAGATCACATCGCAGATCAAAGCAAAGGTCATGAGCGGTGAACTGAAGCACGGGGATGCGATCCCCTCGATGCGTGCATTGGCTAAGTCATTGCACATCAGCGTGATCACCGTACAGCGAGCCTATGAGGATCTGCAGCGTGACGGTTTTATCGAAACCACTATCGGACGGGGCAGTTTTATTTCCGCAGGCGGCACGGCATTCTTTCAGGAGGAACGCCAGCGGCAGGCGGAGGAACATCTGCAGGCTGCGGCTGAGATCGGCAGAACCAGCAATATTCCGCTGCCAAAACTAATTGAACTTTTGACCATGTTTTTTGAGGAGGATGAATAATGGCACACACATTGGAAGTAAGAAATGTCACAAAGAAATACGAACGTTTTACACTGGATGGTGTAAGCTTTGACCTGCCCAAGGGCTGCATTATGGGCGTTGTGGGAGAGAACGGTGCAGGCAAAAGCACCCTTTTCAAGGCAATCCTGAATCTGCTTCACAGGAACGCCGGCGAAATCCTGTTCTGGGGACAGCAAATGACCGATAAGGACACCGAGCTGCGGGAACAGATCGGCGTGGCATTCGATACAATATGCTTTGCGGAAATTCTTACTGCAAAGCAGGTGGGAAAAATCAGCAGTCTGACCTACAAAAACTGGGATGCAGCTGAATTCAGCAAGCTACTGGAACGTTTCGGACTGCCGGAAAAGGCGGAGATCAAGACGTACTCCAAGGGTATGAAGATGAAGCTGAATCTTGCGGTTGCCATGTCCCATCACGCAAAGCTGCTGATTCTGGATTTTTATCGTTCTCGGCATGAACTGTATCATTTCCACATTTGGATACTGAACACAACGTTCATCAGTCCGGTGAATTTCTGGCTGAGCTGTCTCTGCCTTGCACTGGGACCGTTCTGTCTGTTCGGCGGCTTCCGCATCTGGAGGAAAATCAGACAGCTGGAAAAGGAAAAGCAGATCTATGAATAATATCTTTCAATAACAACTCCCCCTTTGCCGCAGGCATTGGGGGAGTTGTGGTATAATGCACAATGTCGCAGGTATGAAAGTATCCTGACAAGCTGAATTGTCCGTGCGTAATGCCAGCGGCGGCTCGCCGCTTACTTCACGCCATACTCCTCACGGTATGCCAGCATCTTATCCAGATACTCCTTACCGGGAACGATGTCGTTTCTGATCGCATCAATGATGTCCTCCATCGTTACGATCGGGTATACGGTCACACCGAATTCTTCCTTGACTTCCTGCACAGCGGACTTGTCACCCGTACCGCGTTCCATACGGTCAACAGTGATAACCATGCCTGTCACATCCACATCAGCTGCACCCTTGAGCTTGGGCATGGATTCACGCAGAGCCTTGCCGGAGGTCATCACATCGTCAATGATGACAACCTTCTCGTTGTCCGTCAGCGTCTTGCCGACGAACATTCCACCCTCGCCGTGATCCTTTGCTTCCTTGCGGTCAAAGCAGTAGTTCACGTCAATGCCGAACTTGTTGCTCAGTGCAACAACCGTAGAAACTGCCAGCGGAATGCCCTTGTATGCCGGGCCGAACAGAGTTTCCACGGGAATATTATTCGCATGGATGCACTCTGCATAGTACTCACCGAGCTTTGCAAGCTGTGCACCTGTCTTGTAGTTACCGCAGTTGATGAAGTAGGGTGCTTTTCTGCCGCTCTTGAGTGTAAATTCACCAAAGGTCAGCACACCGCATTCCACCATGAATCTGATAAAGCTTTCTTTGTAGGTCATTGTTTTTTCCTCCTATATTCTGGGGTATTTGCCCCTTTTTAACGTTTATAAAATGGTTTTTTCCAAAGCATCCAGTTCCTTCATCCAAACATTTCTGCTCGCATCACTTGGCATACGGAAACCCGTTCTGGGCGAAAGTCCCACACTTCCCACGCCAACGCCGTCCGGCAGGCAGGAACGCTTGAACTGCTGTGTAAAGAATCGGCGGCAGAAGGTTTTCAGCCACTTGAAGATCACTGCATCCTCATATTTTCCTGCAAACGCAGCTCGTGCCATGCGGAAAATTTTTGAAGGGGTGAAACCGTGGCGTACACAATAATACAGGAAGAAATCATGCAGCTCATAGGGGCCGACCAGATCCTCCGTTTTCTGTGCGATCTTACCGCTTTCATCGGGCGGCAGAAGCTCGGGGCTGACGGGCGTATCCAGAATATCCAGCAGGATCGTCTTTAATGCGTCCTCACTGTGTTCCGCCTCATAACGCACCAGATGCCGGACCAGTGTTTTCGGGATAGAACCGTTCACGCCGTACATACTCATATGATCTCCGTTGTAGGTCGCCCAGCCGAGGGCAAGCTCCGACAGATCTCCCGTGCCGATAACCAGTCCGTCCACTTCATTGGCAATGTCCATGAGGATCTGTGTACGTTCCCTCGCCTGTGCGTTTTCATAGGCGGCATTGTGCACGCTTTCGTCATGTCCGATGTCCTTGAAATGCTGACGCACGCTGTCCTCTATGCGGATCTCACGCAGAACACTGCTATAGGCTTTGGCAAGCTCACAGGCATTCCGGTAGGTGCGGTCGGTCGTACCGAAGCACGGCATGGTTATCGTGGAAATGCCGCTTCTGTCAAGCCCCAGCATATCAAATGCATGGGCAGTGACGATCAGGGCAAGTGTGGAATCGAGTCCACCCGACAATCCCAGTACGACATTTTTGCAGCCGATCGCCTTCATGCGGCTCATGAGTCCCACTGCCTGCATCTGCAGGATCTCCCTGCATCTTGCATTTCGTTCGGCAGAATTTTCGGGAATGAAGGGATTTTGGGGGATGTGGCGGGTAAGGGTGGTTTCTTCCACTGCCATATCAAAACTATTGTTCATATAATCATCATTCCGGGGAATACGTCTTGTCCGGAGGCGTTCCGCTTCAAGCCTTGCGGTATCAATCTCCACGATGGTAAGTCCCTGTGCAAACGGCTCTGCTTCTGCAAGGATTCTGCCGTTTTCTGCAATCAGATTCCGTCCCTCGAACACAAGATCTGTGGTTGATTCGCCGATACCGGCATTGGCAAGGGCATAGGCACAGATCAGCGTACCAGATTTTGCCTGCACCTGATTCCGGCGATACGCCGTCGTTCCGACAGCTGCAGGACTTGCAGAGAGGTTGAAAATCAGTGCTGCACCATTTGCCGCAAGTATCGCCGACGGTGTATCCGGTGCATAGAGATCCTCACAGATCTCCACGCCGAAATGAAAGCCGGAGAGCTGATTGCACTGGAATGTCTGGTTTGTCCCGAATATGACAGGATATTCTCCGACATAAAAGGCACAATCCTCATCCTCTGCCTCTGCGAACCAGCGGTTTTCCGAAGAATTTCCATAGCAGGGAATATTGCTTTTCGGCACGATACCGAGAATGTGTCCCTGATAAATCACAGCCGCACAGTTATACAGCCGACTTTTCACGCTGATCGGCAGACCGACAATGGAGATAATCTCTATATTGCTGGTTTCTTCCATGATGCGGACAAGGCTATCCATTGCTGCTTGCTGTAATGCATCCTGCAAAAACAAGTCTCCGCAGGTATACCCCGTAATGGAAAGCTCGGGGAAACAGATGATTTTCACACCCATTCCATGTGCTTGTGAAATCAGTTCCAGAATTCTGTCCGTATTGTAATCGCAGTCGGCAACCCTCAGATCTGGTGTTGCACAGGCAATCTTCAGAAATCCATCCTTC
>JAZOBK010000131.1:0-5702 GCA_045595985.1 Oscillospiraceae bacterium | reverse complement strand
TGGCATTCGTTCATCGAATCGCTTGCAGTGGGATCGGAATTCTCTCAAAAAGTGTTGAAATCCTCAATAGCGTAAGTTCGAATCCTATTCCATAGCGTTTTTTCTCGAAAAACATCCACGGTTTCACCCTGAAAAAATTTGGCGTTTGGATAGCAAAAAAGCCCGAATAATCGGGCTTTTCGTGCTGGTGATCTAAATTGGTTCACCTAAATGGTCGGGATGACAGGACTCGAACCTGCGGCATCTTGGTCCCAAACCAAGCACTCTACCAAACTAAGCTACATCCCGTTATGCAGCACCGCCATGCGGTGCTTTCCATTATGGTGCGCCTGACAGAACTCGAATCTGCGCTCTGGGGAGTCGGAGTCCCCTGTTTTATCCAACTAAACTACAGGCGCTCATGGACTGTACCGATGCACAACCAATATTTATTATACCAGATTTTCCTGTTTTATGCAATAGCCCAATTCAGAACATTTTATGAACAAATTGTTGACAATTTGCGTTTAGATTAAAGAAAGCAGATTCATCCAGAAACGCATCGGTTCTCCGGAGAGTGTGAAAACTGCAAAATACAGGGGATTCTCCTTGTCATTCCAAAAGGTTGGAAACTCGCAGCTGTTCTCCAACACCTGAATGCGTGTGTTTTGCTCCGTCACAGAAACACTTGCAATGGCGATCGGCTCCCGATGCATGGTGTTGTACCCCCTCTGGGTAACGCAAAGCCCGCCCCACATCACGCCGCTTACCACAAGATGCAAACACAGACATATCCCTAAAAATCGCAGTTTTCTACGCATACACTCCTCCGTATTCAGCAACCTTTCCTCATTCTCCGTCCTGCCGATGTCCGGACATCAGCAGGACGCTAATGTGCCATGCTTTTTAATGCTCGAGCCAGTGACGCACCGATCAGTTCGCCCGCATATTCCGCTTGATCAAGAGTATTCCCATGAGAACCGACTTCTATCAGAATGCTGCCCGTTGTCAGATTCTGGTTGTACTTGCGGTAATCAAAGAGAATCGGCCGTGTGAAACCTGTGTAATCCGATTCCATCTGCTGCTGCAGCAGACAGGCGAACCGAAAATTTTGCATATAATTCGGCATTCCCATTGTACCGTCATCACAGCCCGCTATGATCATCACCTGGGCAGCCTTTTTGCCGTTAATCTCTACTACGGGCTGCTTGATGATACCATTCTGACTGATGGCATCCCGATGAATATCCAGCACTACTTTGATGGACGGATACTGTGCCAGAATCTCCTGCACGGTCGCACCGCTTCTCTCGTAAGAACCCGTATATGACGGATAGTCATGGATCGTCCCGTCATGGATCACAGAGATCCCCGCATTCTCAAGCTTTTCGGCAATCGCCTTCCCTACCATCACCATATTTTTGGAGCTGTCCGTTGTTCGGTAATTGAAAGAGGCGTCAAACGTATCACGCTCGTATGGCTCATAGGTTTCCGTGGTGTGGGTATGCATGATGAGCACCTGCGGTTCACTGTGCAGTGCGATCTTCAGTGCAGGACGCAGTCTGCTCTCCGCATACAGCGTTGCATTGGAAATTTCGGTCTTGTTGTGCACCTGTCCCGCCTTCTTCAGATCAAAATAGAGATCGCCCGAATACGCCGTATAAGTCATGGGTCTGACCTCGCCGCCAGACAGATCCCATGTCAACGGATAGGGCTTCGGTCCCGGGTCGACAGGCTCGGCATTGACCGCTTCCGTTGCCTGCTCTGCCAAGCCCATTTCCTCCATTGCTCCATAGCCTCTGGAAATGCCATAGAAAGGGGAATCCGCAAAAACAGGCTCTGTTTCTGCAATATACTCCATCGGCTCGTCCGCTCCCCAGTCCAGAAGATCTGCAAATGCAGGAATATTCTGCAGCAGCAGTGCCGTACCGACGCCTGCGGAAAATACCAGCGTCACCAGCAGTGCCGCACTGCGGAGCGTCCGCCCATGCTTATGCCGCATATACTCACCTCACAGTATTGACGTGTTACTGTAGTATATGCGGCATATTCGGAATTTAGTATCAGCGTTTGTGATGCAGCAGTTTGCCGAGCAGATTGCCGACAAGCAATATGACGCCGTACAAGCCAACGTAGAACCATGCAGAGGAATTGTAGAAAATGTAAATGCTCGGAATAAACAGCACCGTTCCGCAGAGAACAAAAAGCCAGTGGAATCCCTGCCGCACACCGCAGATGAATGCACAGACCAGACTGATGAACGGCACCAATCCCAGCAGCATAAAAATCCCCATGCCCGTATCTGCAATCAGAAACGGAACAGCATAATAATTCAGTGCAAGCACAATGAGATAGGGTATCATACCCATTGCTTTTTTCTTCATGTTCAGTCCTCCATTTCAAATAATGCTTCTACGGTCGTTCCAAGCCTTCGTGCCAGCTTCATGGCAAGCTCCGGCGTGGGATTGTACTTATTGTTTTCAATTGTATCATATCATTTTCAGAATGTCAAGAAATCTTTTCATTTTGTAAGGTACTCAGAAAAGAATACTCAAAAACATCTTTTCAACGCTCATATATAATTTGAGAAAAACGGACTTGCCCTCTGCATATACTCTCACAGGAGGGATCATTATGTATCGTTGTTACAATCCAAAACGATTTTTCATATTACTGTTGGTGGATGCTATTGCCGTCATACTTCTGATGCTCTGTATGCGGATCGGAAAGCTGGTATTTTCAGCCGATGCACCAAAGGAAGGCATTTTTCTGCCCGTGGTCATGTACCACAGCGTCACGCAGGAAACGTCAAGCGACTACCAGATAACGGCTGAAAGTTTTCGGAAGGATTTACAGTTTCTCTCTGAAAACGGGTATCAAACCGTGAGTATTTCGCAGCTTGTGGATTACACAAACGGCAAGGGAGAACTGCCGCAGCATCCGATCATGCTCACATTCGACGACGGATTTTACAACAATCTGTCCATCGCACTGCCGATGCTGGAGGAATACGGAATGTGTGCGGTGGTTTCCGTTGTGGGGAAATTCACGGATGCGAATGCAGCAAATGATCCCCATTCGGATCAATACTCCTATGTGACATGGGAGGATATTCAAAAACTTCACGAATCCGGACGTGTGGAAATCGGCAGTCACACCTACGATCTGCACAGCATGGAGGGACGTGCGGGATGTTCCATTTTGTACGGGGAGGATGTCCACGCTTACAGGACGCTTCTGACAAACGACCTGCAGCAGCTGCAGAATCGTATGCGTGAAGAAACGGGAATCGTTCCCAAAGCGTTCGCCTACCCCTATGGGTATGTCTGCAAGGAAAGCATCCCTGTGCTCAAGGAACTGGGCTTTGTGTGCAGCTTCACCTGCTACGAGCGTCCGAATTATATCACTCGCAACCCCAGCTGTCTGTTCGGGCTGGATCGCTACAATCGGAGTGCAAAGGTTTCTACAGAGGGTTTTTTTGAAAAGATTCTGAATCAGAATGTATGAAAACACCCCCGATGCATCATCGGGGGCAAAATTTATGCAATTCCGTCCTCCACCATCTTGGGCAGTTCCTCAAGATTGAAGGGCGTTTCCTGATACACACAGTAATTGAGCCAGTTGGAATACATGAGATTTGCATGGCTTCTCCATGAAAATTTCGGGGTACAGTTGGGGTTGTCGCCGGGAAAATAGTTGAACGGCACTTCAATCGGCAGCCCCTTTTCCAGATCACGGAAATACTCCTCCTTGAGCGTGTCTCGGACGTATTCGTTATGACCGGTCAGGAAGAACTGTCTGCCATTTTTATTGGCAACGATATATACGCCTGCAAGTGGTGAATAGGAAAGCACCTCAAGCTGCGGAATTTGCTCAATATCCGCACGTCTTGTTTCCGTGTGACGGGAGTGCGGAACGGGGAATTCATCATCAAATCCACGCAGCAAGGGGCAATTGGCAACCTCCGCCTTATGCGGGAATACACCGAAAAGCTTCTTATCCAGCTGATATTTCGGTACTCCGAAATGATAGTACAAGCCTGCCTGTGCAGCCCAGCAAATATGCATTGTGGAATACACATGGGTTTTCGTCCACTCCATAATGTCGCAGAGCTCCTCCCAGTAATCCACATTCTCAAATTCCATCTGTTCCACGGGTGCACCCGTAATGATCATACCATCGTAAAAATCATCCCGAATCTGCGGAAATGTCTTGTAGAACGTACTCAGATGTGCCTTTGACGTGTTCTTGGAAATATGCTCCACCTGCAGCAGATCCACATCCACCTGCAGCGGTGAATTACTGAGCAGACGCATCAGCTGGCACTCTGTTTCAATTTTCTTCGGCATCAGGTTCAGAATCAGCACCCGCAGCGGACGGATGTCCTGATGCTCCGCCCTGTTTTTGGGCATGACAAAAATATTCTCCTCCTCCAGCGTCTGATACGCCGGTAAATTTTCGGGTATTCTGATCGGCATTCTGGCCATCTCCTTTCTGGTGGTGTTGAATCAAAATCAAAAGCGGTTCGCCGCCTATAAAAGTCTGCCATCCCCACAAAGGAAATGGCAGACTGTCACTTAGCATTACGATTATACGGGATGAACCTGCTTTTCAGCGTCGCCGTGCTTGCCGTCAAGACCGAACTTTGCATTGCGGCGTGCCTCGAAGAATTTCAAAGCAACCTGACCGAACTGTGCATAGCTCAGAACGTCTTCTTCCTGCTCCGTCCACTCTGCACATTCCTTGCGGAGCTTATCAAGCTCGGGGGCAATCAGATCTGCCGGACGGCAGTCGATGGGAGCTTCGTCGCCGATGATCATCTTGCGGAACTCCGGATCAATCGGAACGGGAGTCTGACCGTATTCGCCACGAACAACACCCTTGAATTCCTTGGTTACCATCTTATAACGTTCGCTCATGATTACATTGAATACAGCCTGTGTACCAACGATCTGGGAGGACGGTGTAACCAGCGGCGGATAACCTGCATCCTTACGAACTCTCGGAACTTCCTTGAGAACCTCAGTCAGCTGATCTTCCTTGCCCGCCTGCTTGAGCTGGGACAGGAGGTTGGACAGCATACCGCCGGGAACCTGATAGATCAGAGCATTTGCGTCTACTGCCAGCATCTTGGGATCAAGCAGACCTTCGTCGATGTACTTCTGACGCAGCGTCATGAAGTAGTCACGGATCTCAGTCAGCAGTACCAGATCCAGACCTGTATCATACTCTGTGCCCTGCAGTGCAGCAACCATGGACTCGGTCGGTGCATGGGATGTACCCAGAGCCAGAGGAGACATTGCAGTATCAATCACATCCACGCCTGCTTCAATACCCTTCATCAGGCACATAGAAGCCAGACCGGAAGTGTAGTGTGTATGCAGCTGGATCGGAACACTGACAGCAGCCTTCAGAGCCTTCACGAGCTTTTCTGTCTCATAGGGAGTCAGAAGGGCAGCCATATCCTTAATGCAGATGGAATCCGCACCTGCGGCTTCGATCTTCTTTGCATAGTCCACATAATAATCCGTTGTGAAAACCTCACCCAGTGTATAGGAAATGGCGATCTGTGTATGTGCCCCTACCTGCTTTGCTGCCTTGATGGCAGATACCAGATTGCGGATGACGTTGAGAGCATCGAAAATACGGATGATGTCGATGCCGTTTGCAACGGACTTCTGCACGAAATATTCCAGAACATCGTCAGCATAGTGACGGTAGCC
>JAZOBK010000130.1:0-3983 GCA_045595985.1 Oscillospiraceae bacterium | reverse complement strand
TGAGGATGCGATATCCAGAATAGGAGTATGCGGTTGATTTTTAATTTCCAGTACTACAGATTGGCTGTCATTCAGCAGATGCTCAAATTGTCTGCCGCAATACCCATTGTGCGGAAAATCCGCCATAAGAGGGTGATCCGCGATCACTGTTGCAAGATGCCCATTCGTTCTTCCTGCAAGAGAAATCTGCCACGATACATCTACGGATGCAAAGGGGCCTGTGCCAAACAAGATAACATTTTCACCTTCGCTCAGAGCTTTCCACAAAGCTGAACCATCACAGTTATCCATTACAACTACATTGTTTTCTTTCAGTGTTCTGGCGGAAGGTGCTGCATTTTTGGGGAATACATACAGCTCCCACTGATTTTCGCAATCAGTGTTTCCGCCTGAAAGCTGCACAGTCAGGGTCAAAGCCATAGGCTTTTCACATTTCGGTACCCTGAAGAAAACTTTATAAAGTTCCGTCACTTCGCCGCAAGGAATTTCACCAAGCCGCAGCTCTTTACGATAGATTACCCTGCCATCACCTGAAATACGGATCTGTAATAATGCTTTGGGAATTGTTTTCCCGTAATGAGATACTAATACAGGAACTTCCACAGTCTCTCCGGCAGAATAATTGACCGAAGACGGCAGATCTGCCAGAAGAACAGTATCGCTGTTGTACCGACGTACATTTTCTACTGTCTCACCGGGCTTCAGTTCGTAAAACTCGTTCATCATCCCTACGCAATAGCCGAAGGTGTGCCAGTGAGTGTCGATATCACCGAGAAAATCGTATCCGGCAAAGGTTTCACAGCGACGTACCGTTTCAAAGCAATGTTTCCTCAAAATCCGCTGCCAAGCACAGGAGTTGCGATAATACAGGTTGGAGTTCTTTACAAGTCCCTTGTCTTCCAGATGCTGTCTGACAGAAGACATGAATTCTGTATCGCCGATCCTAGTACCTTTGTAACGCTCTTCCAGAGACAGGTCGATCCATGTACCGTGAATACCTATTTCGTGAGACAAAAGTGGCTTTCCATAAACTGCATTTCGTTCGTCCAACACTTTCTGTGTACCGAACGCAGACTCATAACTGGTCAGAGCATTTGAATAGCTGTTGTACACATCGCAGAACTTCCCAACTTTCTCAAGTCTTGTAGGATTATACTGGAATGGCTCATCCACAGTCTCATCGTTTACAAAGAAATATTCAATTCCACGCATAGCAGACATAGGAGAAAACAGGGAGTCAGTTTCACTGTGCACCAATGCTGCGCATGCTTCTAAATGGTTTTCGTAATCTTCATCTATACGCAATTCATTTCCAGTGGAATACAGATTTACCGATGCATGACTTCTGCAGAATCGAACAATCTCTTTCCATTCTGCTAAGGAAGTATTGTTAGGCGATTCGATTTCCATGACCATTCCCAGCTCATCTGCGGCTTCCATATATTCCTGCGGAGGTACCCATGTATGGAACCGAATAGAATTAAACCCCAATTCTTTCAGTTTTCTGATCACCATGCGGTAGTAACCTTTTTCCCTGGTAGGATGCACTGTCATAGGCTGATAGCAATGCTCGCAGGAACCACGGAAAAAGTAAGGTTCTCCGTTAAGATACAGTCTTGTTCCCTTCACTGTCAATCTGCGGATACCAAAACACGTTGATAAAGCCTGATGTTCTGTTGTTATTACTGCAGTATATAATTTCGGTGTATCAGGTGTCCAAAGTAAATATCCTTTGGCAGAAAGTACACATTCACACTGATCTTCCGTCATTTCGAGAGAGTCCATCAACTTTGTACCATCAAAAATCTGTACAGTCTTTCTGCACATGCCACAGGTTGTGTGAACGACAAAAGAAGTGCTATCTTCTGTTGTGGAAATCCACAGATCCTGTAAACCGTCAGTGTGGATACGAATCTCTACATCTCCCCAGATACCTCCGGTACATTCGTTTGCTGCACGAGAAGTCAGTCCGGATACAGGACGTCCCATATATCCGGCCAGGCGATGATTGGACACCGCCAATGTAATCCTATTTTCGCCCACTGTCAGTATATCTGACGGAAAATTAAAACCAAAAGCAGCAGAATATCCCTCATGACGCCCCAGATACACACCGTTTATCCATGCGGATACAGCATTCTGGGCGCCACCGATGTACAATTCAGCCTCTCCGGAAGGGATTTCTTCCAACTGTATGTTTTTCTGATACACAAAGCATCCTACAGGATTTGGCAAAGCCATATCTGGCACATATCCTGCCTGAGGATATCTTTGAAGTGTATAAAGAGGATTCCATTTCAGTTTGGTATGCAGTGCCGTCGTGCGAAACAAATCAGTCATGTCTTCCCAGTATCCAGGGACGTGACAGAGAATAACAGAATCAGAATCCGAAGGAATCTGCGGTTCATTCTCTGATACATACGGCAGATCGGACAACCAGTCAAAACTCCAATTTCCGTTTAAGGCAATAGTATTGTCCATACATTTTCTCCCGTCATTTTTTCACCGGACAAAATCCGAAGTAATTCTTAGTGTTGTTATAACATATATCAATCACAATTTGAGCCAATGTCTCAGAATTGCAAGGATACAGTCCTTCTTCTACCCACTCGCCGATCAAACCACACAGAATTCGACGGAAGTATTCATGGCGGGGATATGACGTGAAACTGCGTGAATCAGTCAACATTCCGAGAAACTTACCGAAAGCACTAAGGCTTGCCAGAGTAGTCATTTGCTGGCGCATACCATTCAGAGTATCATTAAACCACCAAGCAGAACCCTGCATAATCTTTGGATATCCATCTCCGGATGTCTGAAAAGCCCCAATCATAGCTCCCAATGCAGCATCACAGTTGGGATCAATCGAATACACAACAGTTCTGGGCAGCCCCAATCCCGATTCCATGTGATCCAGCAAACCAATAACGGCTGGAATATCGGTATTTCCTATACCATCATACCCGGTATCAGGCCCCATTACAACAAATCGTTTACTGTTAGCATTTCGATATACTCCCATGTGCAGCTGCATTACCCAGCCTCGCTTAGCGTATTCTCCAGCCAGAAATCCAAGAATTTCCGCTTTTACCATACACGCTGCTTCATGAGTCACACTCTGTCCATCTGATGCAAGAGCCGCAACCAATGCTTCGTTTACCGCAGTTTCATCCGGTTTTATAAACAGATCAAATCCGTCAAGAGCATGGTCTGAAGTACGGCATCCCATAGTATCAAAGAAATTGATGCGTCGGATCAGCGCTTCCTTCAAACTTGCAAGATCGGTGATATTGATACCAGCAGATTCCCCAAGCTTTTTATAGTAATCCGCAACACCTGCTTTGTCAATGTTAAACGCTTTATCGGGACGGAATGCTGGAAGAACCTGTGTTGTAAAGCTGTCATCTTCAGCAAGTATTTTATGATATTCCAGCGAATCTGCAGGATCATCGGTAGTACATAATATTTCTACGTGAGATTTACTTATCAGATTTCGTACACTCATAGAAGGAGCTGCCAACTTTTTGCTGGTCAAATTCCAGATTTCCTCAGCAGTTTCTTCGGAGAGAATCAAATCACAATCAAAATAGCGGCGCAATTCCAGATGTGTCCAGTGATACAGAGGATTGCCAATGAGTACCGGCATCACTTTAGCATAGGCGAGGAATTTCTCATAATCAGAGGAATCCCCGGTAATATACTTTTCGTCCACACCGCAGCTGCGCATAGCACGCCATTTGTAATGATCGCCCCCAAGCCAAAGCTCGGTTAAATTTGTAAACTGCTTGTCTTCTGCAATATCCTTGGGCAACACATGGCAGTGGTAATCAATGATAGGAAGATTTGCGGCAATTTGATGGTACAAAGCCTTTGCTGTATCAGTGGTTAGGAGGAAATTTTGATCCATAAATCTTTTCATAATTTTTTCACCGATCCTTGGTTAATGTTCGTGCATAATTTATTTGAACCATATGCTTAACACA
>JAZOBK010000129.1:0-3951 GCA_045595985.1 Oscillospiraceae bacterium | reverse complement strand
AGACAAGCAAGTTGTACAACTCCTTGGCACACAGACCGACATGGCTACGACCCGACTTATTTTGAGCCGTTGACGCTGGAGGATGTTCTGAGTATCCACGAGAAGGAAAAGCCCGTCGGTGTGATCGCTCAGTTCGGCGGTCAGACGCCGCTGAATCTGGCAGCTGATTTGAAGAAAAACGGCGTGAATATTCTGGGAACCACTCCCGAAACCATCGACCTTGCAGAGGACAGAGATCATTTCCGTGCCATGATGGACAAGCTCGGCATTCCGATGCCGGAAGCAGGCATGGCAGTCAATGTGGATGAGGCTCTGGAAATCGCAAATCGCATCGGCTATCCTGTTATGGTGCGTCCGTCCTACGTTCTGGGCGGCAGAGGCATGGAAATCGTGCATGACGATGAGATGATGCGTGTGTATATGTCAGCCGCTGTCGGCGTGACACCCGATCGTCCCATTCTGATCGACCGTTTCCTCAACCATGCAACCGAGTGCGAGGCAGATGCAATTTCCGACGGTGTCAACTGCTTTGTTCCTGCTGTTATGGAGCATATTGAGCTTGCCGGTGTTCACTCCGGTGACTCCGCTTGTATCCTGCCCTCCAAGAATCTGACAGAAAAGCAGATTGCGACCATCAAGGATTACACTAAGAAAATCGCCGTGGAAATGGGCGTTTGCGGTCTGATGAATATGCAGTACGCCATCGAAGGCGATACGGTCTATGTACTGGAGGCAAATCCGAGAGCATCCAGAACTGTGCCGCTGGTTTCCAAGGTTTGCAGCATCAACATGGTGAAGATCGCAACCGAGATCATGACGGCACACCTGACAGGCAAGGCTTCTCCCGTTTCGGAACTGCGTGACCGTGAGATCAAGCACTACGGCGTCAAGGAAGCGGTATTCCCGTTCAATATGTTCCAGGAGGTTGACCCGGTACTCGGACCGGAGATGCGTTCTACAGGCGAGGTTCTGGGTATTTCCGAATCCTTCGGCGAGGCATACTACAAGGCACAGGAAGCAACACAGACCAAGCTCCCGTTTGAGGGCACAGTTCTGCTGAGCGTGTGCAATCTGGACAAGCCGGAGCTGGTGGAAGTTGCAGCTGCATTCCACGAGCTGGGCTTCAAGATCATTGCCACCAAGGGCTGCTACCAGATGATCCGCGAGGCGGGCATTCCGGCGGAACGCATCTACAAGATGACAGAGGGCCGTCCGAACATTGCGGATCAGATCGCAAACGGCGAAATTCAGCTGATCGTCAACACTCCCGCAGGTAAGGAGAGCGTGACCGATGACAGCTACATCCGTAAGGCTGCCATCAAGCACCGTATTCCCTACATCACCACCATGGCTGCTGCCAAGGCAAGTGCAGAGGGTATCCGTGCGGTGAAGGGCAATGCAGATATTGCTGTGAAGTCCCTGCAGGCATACCATGCTGAGATTATGTAATTGAAATGATTGCCCCACAGTTCATGTGGGGCAATTTTTGCACGAAAGATTTAAATCAACAGTTTTTGCAAACCTTGTTGTTCACTTATTCCTTTGCATCCTGTATAATATAGATACAGAATAAAAAGGAGGTTCAATTTATGAACACGGACAAGATTGTAGCGGAATCCATTGCAAAGGAGTATGCACCGAAGAACAGCTCGAAGATCGTTGCACTGAAAAAGCTTGACAGAAAGGCGAAAATTCCGGCAACCGTCTTTACCTACACATTCGGGATTATTTCTTCTCTGATCGCAGGAACGGGCATGTGTCTTGCAATGCAAGTCATCGGCAGCGGTACAGCAGGCTTTGTTGGCGGCATTGTGCTGGGGGTGATCGGCTTTATCGGATGTGGCGTGAATTACCCGATTTATAAGCGGATCCTTGAAAAGAATAAGTCAAAATATGCTTACGAGATCGTAGAGCTTGCACGGGAGATCAGTGAACAGTAATTTGCGAAAGGAGGATTCTTTTGAATAAGTCGGAAAGCAAGTATTTCAATACTGCGGTGAAACTGGATCAGGCATTGATCACTTTGCTGGAGCAGAAAGATTTTTCTTACATTACCATCAGCGAAATCTGTACGGCGGCAGGGGTGAATCGTTCCACATTCTATCTTCATTATGAGAATACCCGTGATCTGCTGGATGAAACCATACAATACCTGCTTAATTCGTTTTTGTCCTATTTCCCGTTGGATATGAACCGGATCACATTTCGGTTTGCAGACTCTGCATTGACCGATCTGAACTTTATCACAGAAGAATACCTCCATCCCTACCTTTCCTATATCAGGGAGAATCACAGAATTTTCGCAACGGCACTCCAGCACTCCTGTTCGTTTGGCTTTGAGGAAATCTTTCAGAGGATGTTTAGGAATATATTTGATCCCATACTGGAACGCTTTCACTATCCGATTGCTCACAGAAGATATGTGATGATGTACTATTTGAACGGCATCACAGCAATTATCACGGAATGGCTGAAAGACGGCTGTGAAATGTCGATTCAGGAAATCTCAAGCATCATACAGGAATGTATTTTCGGTCTTAACAATACGATGACAGACTTGATGGAGCAATAAGACAACCGCCTGAAAGTGATCTTTCAGGCGATTTTGCTGTAATGTTGACTTTTTGTAGGGATGGTGATATAATATTCTTGTTGTTTTCCACCCCACATACAGAAAGGAAGCATATGCAAACCCTCATCCTAAACGGCTCTCCCCGAAAAAACGGCGATACTTCTGCACTGATCTCACATCTGCGGAAGTACTTGACGGGCGAGATCATCGAAATTTCCGCCTACTACGACAATATTTCCCCCTGCATCGACTGCCGCAGATGCAAAGAATCCGGTATCTGCGTGATACCGGACAAGATGCAGGATATTTATAAAATCATCGAAACCAGCGACAATATCATCATCGCATCGCCCCTCTATTTCTCGGAACTGACCGGACGGCTTCTGGACGTTGCAAGCCGCCTGCAGACCTACTACTACGGAATGCAGAAGAATGGCGGACACCCTGTCAAAAAGCCGAAACGTGGGGCAGTCATCCTTGTCGGGGGAGGGGAGGGCGATCCGCAGATCGCCTATGCGACCGCTGTTCGTATTCTGCATTACATGAAGGTGAAGGAGATCCATCCCCTCATTTGCAGTCACAGGACGGATGAAATTCCGGCGGCAGAGGATGCTGCTGTGTTGGCGAAGATCGCAGGGCTGGCAGAATTTCTTACCGCACAGCGTTGATGTTGTAGGTGTACAGCCGATAAAATTTGCGGAAGTGTTTGCCCATAAAGCGGAATCGAAGCTGCTCAACGGCGGACAGCTTTTGCAGAATAGCCGGATACAGCATGGAATCTTCTGCATGAAAGCGAATGTGTTCCGTTTCCAGAATATGCGGATCGTCCATCGTAAAATTGATTTTGGCTTTCACTCTGTTAATGGGATTTTTGTATCTGGAAACCTTGGCGGCAAGCGGTGTGTACGCATCGAACACAAAGGTACAAAATCCGAAGCGTTTCCGGATTTCACCAAGAAGTGTCAGCATATCTGTCTGTGACAGATACATGGACACGCCCTCCATGATGAAGAAAATGTGCTCTCCGTGGTGCTCGATCTGCTCCATCCATGAGAAATCTGTGATGGAGGAGGCAATCATGCGATAATTCTCTGATTTCTGAAAATATTGTTTCCGTACTTCGATGACATCCGGAAAATCAAGGTCATACCAGCATTTGGGCTTGCTTTGCACACGCTCACAGCGGCTGTCCAGACCGCAGCCCAGATGCACAACCAGCATATTTTCCGGGTGGGGCTGATTCATCACAAGACGATCGTAAACCGCCGCACGCATTGCCATGAAAATGGATAGTTTTCGCGAAGTATCCACATATTTCATTTCTTCCGGCAGACTTTCCACAATGCGTTCCGCCGTACGATCTATAAATACGCCTTCCC
>JAZOBK010000128.1:0-4148 GCA_045595985.1 Oscillospiraceae bacterium | reverse complement strand
TATTGGGGGGGGTCCCCCGCCAGAATGGGCGACGTACCCCGTTTTGGGCAATAGTGGAGGAATTAGGATGAATATGACCGGGCAGCCACAGGATATTCAGAGAGAAAGTTACAGTGACGTGCAGCGGATTGATACCGCCAGAATTGAGCAGCTTCTGAAAAGCGGAAGCGTCGATATGTGCGAGGAAACCGTAAAGGCTTTTTTTGAGGAAACGGGGTTTTTCAAAATCGAATCGCTGCTCATGCGGCTCTATGTTGCGATGGATCTTTATATTCTTGTGCGGTTGTTTTCCAAGGATCTGGGCGTCCCCTATGAAGAATTTGTAGCACGTTTCGGGAGTATTGACGATATTGAAACGAATTTCATAGATTCCGAAGGTGCCGTCAGATTTTTCACGGAAATGCTGGAACAATGCATCCGCTGGCGTGCGGAGTTCTCCCGTGAGAACAGAAATGAAACCATCCGCAAAACGCTGAAGTACATTGATGAAAACTATATGCAGGAGGAGGTTTCTCTCAGAAGTGCGGCGTCCGCTGTAAGCCTGAGTGCAACCTATCTCAGTGCACTTTTTAAGAAGGAAATGGATATGAATTTTTCGGACTACCTGTCCCATGTCCGTATCGAAAAGGCAAAGGAGCTGCTTTGTCGTACTTCCAAGCTCGTCAGCGAGATCGCCTATGAAGTCGGATTCAGCGATTATCGCTATTTTGGGCAGATTTTCAAGAAATATACCGGTCAGACACCCCGCGAATTCCGTGCCAGCAGCAACAGAGTGGGATGAAGTTGTTAAATAAATCACAATACAACTTTCAGCATCTTAAAATACTAAACAAAAATCCTAAAATTTTAGGTATAAATGTATGCACAACTATACTATAATGTAAATACAAGTTCACCGTGAAACGGTGTAAATTTAAATCTGGAGGAGATATTTATGTTCAAGTTTAAAAAATTAGCTACACTCGCTACAGCAGCAGCTCTGTGCTTTGCATTCGCATCCTGCGGCCCTGCACAGTCCACATCCGGCGGCCTGATCAAGGTTGGCATCATCAATAACGATCCTAACGAATCCGGTTATCGTACAGCAAACGACAAGGACATGAAGGAAACTTTCACAAAGGAAAACGGCTTTGACGCTTCCTTTGCATACAGCCTGAAGAACGACGAGCAGATCAACCACGCTCAGAAGTTCATCCAGGACGAAGTTGACTATCTGCTTCTCTCCGCAGCTGACACAGCTGGTTGGGATTCTGTACTTAAGGATGCTAAGGACGCAGGCGTTAAGGTTATCCTGTTCGACCGTACAATCGACGCAGACGAGAGCCTGTACGAGGCTTCCATCGTTTCCGATATGGACAAGGAAGGCCAGACAGCTGTTGATTGGCTGAAGGGTCAGAACCTCGACAAGTATGAAGTAATCCATCTGCAGGGCGTTATGGGTTCCGCAGCACAGAAGGGCCGTTCCGGTGCTCTGGATGCAGCAGTTTCCGAGCTCGGCTGGACAATGGTAGCACAGCAGACTGCTGAATGGAACGCTGAAAAGGCTCAGCAGATCGTACAGTCCGTAATTGACTCCGGTAAGTCCTTCAACGTTATCTATGCAGAGAACGATGACATGGCTAAGGGTGCTGTAGCAGCTCTCGATAAGGCTAACATCTCTCACGGCGTAGGCAAGGACGTAGTTGTAATGGGCTTTGACTGCAACAAGTGGGCTCTGGAAGAACTGCTGAAGCAGAACTGGAACTATGACGGCCAGTGCAATCCGTTCCAGGCTTCCTACATCAAGGACATCATCGAAAAGCTCGAAAAGGGCGAGACCATTGGCGAAAAGGTTGTTGTAATGGATGAAAAGGGCTTTGATGCAGCTACAATTACACAGGAAGATGTAGACAAGTACGGTATCTAATTGCTATCAGTAATCAGTAGTAAATAGTATCTAAAGAAAAGCGCAGTGCGGCATAATGGTACTTTTCCGTATGTCACGCTGCGTCTTTTTTTGAAACAATTGTGCATTTTTAATGGAGGTGAAACCGCAGATGCGAGAAAAAGCAGTTTTGGAAATGCGTAATATCTACAAGACCTTCCCGGGTGTAAAGGCATTACAGAATGTGGACTTTACGCTTTGCGAAGGTGAGATCCATGCTCTCATGGGAGAGAATGGTGCCGGAAAATCCACACTGATCAAGGTTCTGACCGGTGTGTATACAAAGGATTCCGGTGATGTGCGTATGAAGGGCTATGACAGACCGATTCTGATCAGATCCCCTCAGGAAGCACAGAAGTACGGCATCAGTACAGTATATCAGGAAATTTCTCTCTGCCCGAATCTCTCGGTAGCGGAGAATATGTATATCGGTCGTGGTGAGGGTGCACTGCTGAACTGGAAACAGATGAATGCGGGTGCGGATAAGATTCTGAAATCCCTCGGCATCGCCGTAAAACCCGAACAGCAGCTGGCAAGCTGCTCCATCGCCGTGCAGCAGATGGTAGCAATTGCCCGTGCGGTGGACATGGAATGTAAGGTTCTGATCCTTGACGAGCCGACATCCTCTCTGGATGAGAGCGAGGTTGCAAAGCTTTTCAAGCTCATGCGTGACCTCAAGGCAAGAGGCGTTGGCATTATCTTTGTTACGCACTTCCTCGATCAGGTATACGAGGTCTGCGACAAGATCACGGTTCTGCGTGACGGCACACTCGTTGGTGAGTATGAGATCAGCGATCTTCCCCGAGTACAGCTTGTATCCAAGATGCTCGGCAAGGAGCTTGACGATATGGCGGATATCAAGGGCGACAGTACCGTAGTCAGCGAAAAGAGCGGTGAGCCGCCGGTATTTGAAGCAAAGGGTCTGGTAAGCACAGAGGGCATCAAGCCATTTGATTTCTATATCAGAAAGGGAGAGGTCAATGGATTTACCGGTCTGCTTGGTTCCGGCCGAAGCGAATGCGTCCGTGCGATTTTCGGTGCTGACAAGGTGGTCGGCGGCGAAGTGAAAATGGGCGGCAAGCCTGTTAAGATTACAAAGCCGATTGATGCAATGAAGAACGGCATTGCCTATCTTGCGGAAGACCGCAAGCGTGACGGTATCGTGGGCGATCTGTCCGTAATGGATAATATTATCCTTGCCCTGCAGGTAAAGACGGGCTTCTTCAAGCCGTTTTCCAAGGCAAAGGCAAATGAGTTCGCAGAAAAGTATATCAAGCTACTTGATATTAAGACCGCATCGGTTCACACACCGATCAAATCATTGTCCGGCGGTAACCAGCAGAAGGTAATCCTTGCACGCTGGCTGCTGACCAATCCCCAGTATCTGATCCTTGACGAGCCGACAAGAGGTATCGACGTCGGCACCAAGATCGACATCCAGAAGCTGGTGCTCAAGCTTGCTTCAGAGGGCATGAGCGTAACCTTCATTTCTTCCGAAACGGACGAAATGCTCCGTACCTGCTCACGTCTGGTTGTCATGAGGGACAGAAAGGTCGTTGGAGAGCTTTCGGGCGATGAACTGACACAGAATATGATTATGGCGACGATCGCCGGAGGTGAGGAAGCATGAGTGAAAGATACATCAAGGAAAAGGGAATCGGCGGTTTCTTTAAGAATCTGTTCAGACATCAGATTTTCATCCCGATTGCTGCACTTTTGCTGCTTGCGGTCTTCAATCTGATCGTGGATCCCTCTTTCTTCAAGATTACACTGGGATATTCCAGTGATGGATATCCGGTTCTGTCCGGTTATCTGATGACTATTATTGACTACGGTTCCGAGCTTGCCATTCTGGCAATCGGCATGACGCTGGTAACTGCCGCTTCCGGCGGACAGGACATCAGTGTGGGTGCAGCCATCGCCATCAGCGGCAGCGTGGTGCTGCGTGTGCTTTGCGGTACGGATTCCCGTCCCGAAGTGCTGCAGGCTCCCATCATCGTAGCATTTCTCGTAAGCTGCGTGGTTGCAATGCTGTTCGGTGCATTCAACGGTACACTGGTTGCATATTTCAAGATCCAGCCCATGGTAGCGACTCTGATCCTCTTTACAGCAGGTCGTTCCATCGCAGCATGGATCAATAACAACGAACTGCCGATCGTTTCTGACAAAACCTTTACATACTTCGGCGGCTTCATTCCCGGTATTCCGATCCCCACGCCCTTCT
>JAZOBK010000127.1:0-18444 GCA_045595985.1 Oscillospiraceae bacterium | reverse complement strand
TAATGTGATTCCTCAGAACCCTCTGCCGGCAAGGCAGAGCGTTTTGTGTTTTCCTATAATTTTTCGACACGAAATTTGTGCAGTATTTCCCGTAATGTTTTCCGTACTTTAGCGTACTAACTATATAACAGCACAAAAAGCTGTATCCAATTCAAGAACTTATCATTTCTTATGAAAGAAGGGATCCTATGCTATTGACTATGTTTTGGTTCTTTGTTATAATCGCTGCTGTTGTTGTGTTGGCGATTGCTTTGCTTTCAAAAAGCAGAAATCAGCCGCAGACAAATATACAGTATTTTGCATCGCCCCATGCTCCAAGCGATTACGGGCAGCTTTATCAGCCAACGGGAGCACCACCTGCTCCGCAGGCAGCTCCCCCGAAGAACGGAATGCCCGCAAACCATGCGATTCCGCCGCAGGTGAAACCTCCGGTGCAGCAATCCGCACCGCAGTTTGTACCGCCGCAGGCTCCTCCGAAACCTCCTGTTCCAAAAAAGCCGTTTTCGCCGATTCCGCTGCTGCTGATCGCAGGCGTCGTGTTCCTGTTCATGGGCGGTATCATTTTTCTGACGAACACATGGGACTCCCTGCCCGATATTGCCCGTGCGATCTCCCTGCTCTCGGCAAGCGTCATCGCATTTGCCTTCAATGTACTGGCAGAACGTGGACTCAAGCTCCCCAAAACAGGTCTTGCCTTCTACATCCTCGGCTGTATTTTTCTGCCCCTTGCCCTCGGCGGCATCGGTGCATTCTCCCTGCTGGGTGAATGGTTCTCCTTCGGCGGTGACGGCGGTACACTGCTGCTGGCGTTGATCTTCCTCTGTGTTTCGGGAACCAGCTTCCTCGGACAGAGCAATTACAAAAGTCCTTTCCTCGCATGGCTGGGACTGTCGGGCATTGCCGGAACGTGGACATCGCTGAACTTCTTTCTTTGTGGACAGCTTGAAAACAAGGATTTCCTTTCCGACGAAATTCTGACGTCCTCCGTTGGTATTCTGCAGTTGCTGCTCTCCGTCATCTGTGCGGCGATCGCAGAAATATACCTTCGCAGACACGCAGCAGGCACAACGCCCCTCTCCAGAACATGGGTGCCGTTTCTGTATCCGCTGCATAGTTTCAATCTGCTGATCCTGCTCGCTGTTTCCGCTGACGCCCCGCTTGCAGGCTGTCTTTGCAGTCTGGTAATGGCACTGCTGTTCCTGCATGAGCGTTTTATCGCCAAATACCTGCATCTGGGTGTATTCGGCTTTGCCGCTGGTCTTCTCAGCTGTCTGGGTACGGTATGCAGTATCGGAATTCTGGATGATTCCGATGGTTTTGTGAAATTCCTGTTCGTCATCGCCGCCGCAGTATTCATGCTGCTGAGCATTGCTTATCTACCGCAGCTGAAACCTGCAACACGCAACACCATGGGCATTGCAGGTGTGCTGCTGTGTATTCCGGCTGTGCCGTATGCATTTCTCTTTATGCTCTGGAATGTGGATGATGCAGCTGCATATTTCCTGCTTCTCTTTGTTCCGCTGATCATTGCGGCAGTACATTTCGCATTCGCTCCCAAACAAAAGCTTATACCCATATCTTTTCTCCCCATTCTCTATGCCATTTTGCTGTACTGCGTTTCCATATCCGGTGCGGCAAGCGATGACAGCCTGCTCCTTCGTCTGCTGATGATCGCAGCGGCACTCATCCTGCTGATTCAGGCATTCCTTAGCCGCAAGCTGTGGCCGCTGATGCTCTCCATCTGCACCTGTATTGCGGTTCCGCTGACCACACTTCCGAACGGTACCGTCTGGCTGACATGGCTCTGCACGGCTGCAATGCTTTTCGGTATGATCTATGCACATATCGCACGCCGTCCCCTGCTCGAACGCAGCTTCGGCTGGGCAGGACTGCCGTTTTTACTCACAAGCTGCTGCTGCACGCTCCTGCTGTTCCTTGAGGATGCACAGGCATGGATCCTGACGCTTGCGGTTCTGGCACTGGTATTTCTTGCAGAATACACCATTCTGCGATCCCAGTTTCATTCCGCAGGAATGCGTAGCTTCTGTCTGAATCTCTCCGTATTCCTCTATCTGGCGGCACTGATTAAGGTATGCAGCGAAACCGTGAGCATCGGCTGGCTCGTCCTGTTTGCACTGACGCTCATGGTCATGACCGCAGGCAGTCTTCGCAGAAACAACAATCTTTCGGCTCTGCCGATGATGATCTATCTGTTCGTGGCTCTGCGTGAGATCGTGGTCGTTCTGGGAACCAACCCCATACTGACAAGCGGCTGGATCCTCGGACTGCAGATCGCATCCTACATTGTCATGCTGCTCATCTTCGCAGGCATGGGCAGGTTGCTCCTGCCGGATGGCTTCTTCACTAATGACGGCAATAAAATGCAGGCGGACTGGGGCTTGCTCGTTGCTTCGTTCCCCATTTTCAGCGTGGCATCCACAATTGACTGGTATCCGTCCGTTCTCTGCTGCCTGCTGCTTTCGGTCTACTCACTCCTGTTCATCGGACGTATCAAAATACGTTTCATCCCCATTCTGCTGGCTTCCGCATTTGGATGTCTGACGATCTTCTTCCACAATATCCATGATCCGTTCGGAATTCTGGAGCTGTGGCACAATGCGGATTTCAAGGCACCGCAGATCCTGCTGTATCTGCTGCCAATGCACATATTCATTCTGTCGCTGCTTTGGATCCTGCCGAAGAAATTCCGCAGTGCGGTACACATTGCAAGATTCTGTATGTACTGTCTTACCATGTTCTGCCTGCTGGCTGCAAGTCTGAACTTCGGCAAGGCAATGGACGGTATCGTTCTGGCATCCTTCAGCTTCCTGATTCTGCTCGGAAGCTTCGCAGTCAAGCGTCTTCGCTGGTTCACGCTCGGCTTCTCCGTGCTGTTCCTGATGACCGTCAAGATGACATGGGAATTCTGGCAGTCCCTGCACTGGGGCATCTATCTGTTCCTCGCAGGTGCGGCACTCATCGGCATCGCATTCTATTATGAATATGCAGTACGCAGGGCAAATGAAAGTGCAAATGCTCCGACGCTCCCCCCCGAACCTGCTCCCAGCGTGCAGGCTCCGGCGGCAGATGCACCAAATCCCAATGCTCCTGCACCGGCTATGGAAAAGCCGAAGAAAAAACGTTCCAAGGAAAAGGTACGCCTGTTCAAGGAATGGAAATGGTAAACCGACCATTACTTTACTCCCTTTCATAGCATTGCCCCGCTTGCTTTGCAAACGGGGCAATGCCTTTGCAGGGAACTCCTCATCTTTCCCTGCAAAAAAAGATTTGTAAGTTGATGTCCGAAATGCATTTGTTTAAACGAATGTATGATATGAATCGGTTCAAATTACAAAAACGTCCAAAGCAAGCATTTCAAAAAAATATAAAAATTTCTTTTTATTGTCCGAAAACAACCTGCTCAAACGAATGTATGATATGAACCGATTTAGTTTACATGGAGGTGGAAATATGACGGATTCACAATGGCTGGAATTGATGCAGACCGACCCGAAAAAGGGACGCAGGGCATTGATCGACCAGTACAGTAATCTGGTATATGCAATCGTACTGAACAAGCTGAAGAATTGTGCAAGCCGTGAAGATATTGAGGACTGCGTCAGCGACGTATTCGTTGAGATCTTCCGCAGTACAGAAAAATACACGCCGCAGAGCGGCTCCCTGAAGGGATACATCAGCACCATTGCAAAACGAACTGCCGTGGATGCATGGCGAAGACTGACCTATCGTCAGAATACAACTTCCTATCTGGAGGATGACGAAAGTCTGATCCTGCTATCAGAGGATGATCCCGAGGAGGCAGTTGCAGAGAAACTGCAAAAACAACGGCTCTGGGATGTGATCAAATCACTGGGGGAACCGGACACCTCCATTATCATCAGACAATACTTCTATGAGCAGACTGCAAAGGAAATCGGCAAGGCACTTTCTATGACTGCTGCCGCCGTACAGAAACGAAGCGTTCGAGCAAGGGCACGCATGAAGGAAATGCTGGAAGCCGATTTTGAAAGAAAGGGTGAGTGCTGTGAATACTAATGAATTTGAGAAAAAACTCCGACAGCTGTCACCGTTGGATGATCGGACTGTGGAGGAAATCGCAGAGATCGCTCCCGTACTGGACGATGCTGCAAAGGATAGAATTGAAGCTTTATGTGAAAGAAAGATGAGGTTAGAAGATATGAATACAACAAATCAGGTTTACGCAGAGGGTGTAAAGCCCATTACAAGAACACAGCGGTTCCGTCCCGTGATGACAGTGGCAGCTTGCCTCGTTCTGGTGGCAGGCATCGGCGGTGCAGTAATGCTCGGCCGCAGTCACAATGTTACACCTCCCGTGGCAACGGATGTACCCACGGAAGCATCCGATACAACAGAAAACGCATCCTCCGAGCCGCTGACCAACGGTCTGAGCCTTGAGGATCTGCACAGCATGATGGAGCAGAACGTAAAGTGTATGGATTACTTCCTCACATTGAATGGCGTAACCTACAATTCCGAAGATCTGGGCGATGACACCCACGAGGTGGAAACAGACAAATTTGCAAGCTATGCAGAGATGGAGGAATATGTTTACTCCATTTTCTGTGATGATTTTGCAGGCAAGCTGCTCAACGGTAACGGCTGCGTACGCTATCTGGAATATAACGGAAAGTTCTGTGTTCAGCCCAGAACTGCACTTGACGGTGTAAGCTTCTATGAGGACTGGAGCAGCTATGAAATCACAAATCCTGCGAATGTGGACGAAAACACTGTCACATTTGACGTCACAGTGAACCGCATTTATGATGACGGTGAAAATACCCCTGCCACCTACGTCTGCAAGGCGATCCATGAATCCGACGGCTGGCGTCTGGAAGAGCTGTACGGCTACAGCGAGCCGCAGATCAATGGTTTGTACCTTGAAGACCTGCGTAATCTGATGTATCGGAATGCAGACTGTCTGGAACATTTCATCACAGATCCCCTTTCCAACAAGGGCGACTATCTGGGTGTTGGCATCTATGAGGTGGACTCGGAACAGTTTGTAAGCTATGAGGCTCTTGAATCCTATGTATACTCCACCTATTGTGATGGCTTTGCAGACGAGCTGCTCACATCATACCCCTGTGGAAATGCACTCTACTTTGAGTATGACGGGAAATTCTGCATTGAGCCTGCCGCTGCACTTGACGGTGTAAGCTTCCCTCAGGACTGGAGCAGCTTTGAGATCACAAATCCTGCGGCAGTGGATGAAAACACGATCGTATTTTATGTAGTATGCGGCAGTGTTAATGATAGCGACGAAGAATACGGCTACCTCTGCAAGGCGATCCGTGAATCCGATGGTTGGCGTCTGGAAGAGATGTACGGCTACGAAAAGCCGCAGGGCAGCACTTCTTCCGATCCGGACGCTTCTGTGCCAAAAGATCTTCTCAGTGTGCTGGTAAGACGCTCCATGATGCTCACTTCTGATTACCCGACCAAGGGGAAGGCACTGCCCAACACATCTCTGTATGAAGTGGATTTTGACAATATGTCTGAATTTGCGACGTATTTCCATGATTATCCGAGCTTTGAGGAATATGTATCCCAGACCTTCACACCCGATGTCGCTGACTGGATCCTGCATGATTCCATTTATAAGGAAGTGAACGGAAAACTGTATATGGATCTGGAAAAGGCTGCCTACACGCAGGAAACTCCAGTGGATTGGACCTATTTTACGATCGAAGTGGATTCGTATGAAGATAACAAATCAGGCACATTCTGCACATTCCGTGTGATTGCAACAGACGATCCGGATTTCCAGTTCCCCGATACCACACTGGAAGACCGCACAGAATACTACAGTGTAGAGAAAACAAATAAATACAGCGGCTGGAAGATCAACACAAAACCGCTGTATCTGGTAAAATAATCATTCATGATAAATTTCTCTGTATAAATGACGAAAGGCTGCATCGCAATGATGCAGCCTTTCGTCTTTCCTCTCTATGAAACACAAATCAGTGTTATCTGCGTCTGAAAACGTTTCGCTTCAGGAACGCCAGATCATATGCGTCGATCACATCATCTTCGCACACATCCGCATTGTATTCCTGCATGGGAATCAGAGTATCCAGTCCCAGAAGATACCTTTGCAGCTTGATAATATCCAGAATATCCACTGCTTCATCGAGGTTGACATCTCCCATTTGAAATCGGGCACCACTTGTATCCATTGTAGGATCCTCTCCCGTGGTGGGCTGTTCCACCTCGCCAAGCGGAATTGCATACAGACCGTAAACCGTCATTTCCGCAGAAGCGGCACTGATGAAGAAATTGTCCATATCGGCAAATGCCGTACCGTTGTTGTCAAGCGTTGCCTGTACATCCTCAAAGGTGAACTTCAGCATGAAATCCTTGGCACTTGCACCCGAATAGGTCGGATACCAGCCGTCCTCAACGTCACTGTCCTGCATAACCAGATAGGGATCCGTCGAAGAATCGTATACCAGAACCAGCTCATAATTCTCATTCATGTATTCGCCGATCTTGTTTTCACAGATATTCTTCCAAGCCTTCAGAACAGTGCCTTCTTCCGCCTTGTAGATCTCGATCCAGTTGTCGCCGACAGGAATCTTCGACCAGTCGAATTTCGGGGGTTCGTATTCCTTGTATTCGGGCAGAACGCTGTTCACGCCGTACACGTCCATCATTGCCTTGATGACCGGTGCGGAATTCGGATACCATGTGTTCGTCAGGCGATATACATAGCCATGTGCTTCGCCCGTACCGTCGTAGTCGTTGTTGTTATCCCACAGCACACAAGGAATTCCGGCATCCTTTGCCTTGCCAAGGTAGGATTTTGCCCAGTTGACTCTGGACTCGGTATTGTTGAAGTCGGAGGAACTGAATTCGCCGATGATGATCGGTGCATTCTTTTCATTGGAGATTGACTTCAGATTGTTGAACAGTGTCGTCAGATTATACTCATAATCCTCGCCCCATCCGCTGGAGCCGGGGAAATTGTGGTTCGCCTTATCGGAGGTATCCATGGTGAAGAAATACGGTGCATAAGCGTGTACCGAAAGTGCAACATTTCCGCTGTTTGCAGGGATTTCAATGGCACGGATCGCCGAAGGATCGGAGGATGCACAGTAGCCGGGCAGCATCAGCAGACGCTCTGCATTTGCGGAAGAACCCTGACCTCTGACGCTCTTTACGAATTCTGCATTCAGCTTATTGATATAGCCACGGGAATTATTGTCGCCCGCACCCCATTCCACACTGCCGCCAAGACCTGTCTGGCGGGGTTCGTTCATTCCCTCAAAAATCAAGTGCTGGTCATAATCTGCAAACTCCTCGGCAACCTGCGTCCAGATGCCCGTCAGCTTTGCAGAAGCGTCCGCATAGGTGGCATCGGTGAACTGGCTGACATTGACCCAATCCTCATGATGCACGTTCAGAATGATGAACATATCCAGCTCGTAGGCGTAGTCAACTGTCATTTTAACATAGTCCATCCAGTCCTCGTTCACGACCCATTTCTGCTCCGCATCGCTGTATTCAATGTGCGGATACCACGTTGTCGGAATACGAACCGTATTGAAACCGGCGTTCTTTACCGTTTCAAACAGTTCTTTCGTCGGCTCGGGATTGCCCCACTGCATTGCTGATTTTGCAGGTGTATTCACCTTGCTCCCATGTGCATCCAGTGTATTGCCCAGATTCCAGCCGATGGTCATTTGAGAAGTGATGGCTCTTGCATTCTGTCCTGTCAGTGCAGGATCGGCAGCTTCCGCATCCCACGGAAAGTGCATCGCACCTGTCAGCAGCATTGCTGCAGCCGCTGTAACGGATGTCCATCTTGCAAATGTTTTCCTTTTCATTTTACGCTCTCCTCTCTGAAATCATATGTCATCATATACGGCAATCATTTCGCTATCTTAATTATACAGTTATGTATTACTCTTGTCAATGGATTTTAGACAATTCCACTGTTTTTGAGAGGTAAAATAATTTCATTCATTTTCAAATTGCAAAGTTATTCACAGCCTTGTAACAGATTGCTGCCTTCCAGAAATTCTGCTGCTTCGGTCAGGGATGAAAACACCTTCCATGAAAGTGCGTAGGTTTCGGTGGCAGCAGGCACCTGATCCGGAATCTGCACGGGGTACATTCCCGCACGATAGGCACTTCTGATGCCGTTTTTAGAATCCTCAAAAGCAAGGCAATTTTCCGCTTCGATTCCGATCGCGGCACAGGCTTTCCGATAGATTTCGGGATGCGGTTTTCCATTCTCCACCATATCTCCGGTGATCACAGCGTCAAAATACTGCAATAGTCCGGCTCGATCGAGCTGATCACGGACGGTTACTTCCCTTGTGGAGCTTGCCACGGCAAGAGGAATTCCCCGATTTTTGAGCATTTTCAGGATTCCCTCCGCCCCTTCCTTCACGGGAACATGGACATCGAGCACCTCATGGGCAAGCTTGCGTGTCAGACTGCGGAAGGTCTGATAGTCAAAATCCTCTCCGTAGGTTCGCAGGAAAAATGCACGGGTGCTTGCTTCATTGCAGCCAAGACAAGCGATTTTCGCACGCTCCACATCCGCAAAGCCCGTTCTCCTTGCCGCTTCGTCCCATGCGGCATTGACAACACGCTCCGTATCCAACAGCAGTCCGTCCATGTCGAACACCGCACCGCAGATCTTTTTCGGGTTTCCGCACGGAAAGAGCCTTGTTCCGGGGAAATTCCTGCGATAGAGATCAAATATCTGATGCATGAAGGTATAAGGAATCACCTGTCGGGACGCAATGAGTGTCTCCCATTCCTCACGGTTCACCCATCGTGTTTCGGCAACCTCCTCGCTCTGGAGTCTGAGCTGCACATCATCCGTATCCAGTTGCACCATCCAGTAATCATCGAACACCGTGTCCGCACGGAACGAAAACACAGGCGAGGTGTTCTGCAGATTCACTTTCAGCCCGAGTTCCTCCAAAGCCTCACGTTCTGCCGCAGCTGCGGAGGTGTCCCCTGCCTGTGCCATACCGCCGAGGGAAATATCCCACATATCCGGCCAGCTGTGCTTTTCTGGGACACGCCGCTGGATCAGCATCCTGCCGTCCTTGCGAAAAATCAGCATATGGACAACAAGGTAATATTCGTCCTCGCCAAGCGGAGTACCTCTCGGTGCTGTCCGCCCTGTGAATTTACGGCTTTTATCATAAATATCCAGATATTCCATGATTCCCTCCTGTGTGCATTTCGATATACTATATTATAGTGCATAATCTCTGTTCTGTCAAGTTCGCCCCAATGTATCCCCCATCCAAATGAACACATACTCTCTTTTGTTTCCCCCGCCGCAGGCGGGGGAAACTGATTACGATCCCTTCCCATTTGAGGGGAGTTTCATGCAGACGAGATACTTTCACACAAACAAAAACCCCGTCCGGATGGACGGGGTTTCAGATTGTAATTAGTCAACCAGCTTGATGATTGCCATTTCAGCAGCATCGCCACGGCGGGGACCGGTCTTGATGATCTGTGTGTAACCACCATTGCGGTCAGCGTACTTCGGAGAAATCTCGTCAAACAGCTTCTTCGCAACGCTCTCCTTTGTGACATATGCAAATACCTGACGCTTGCTGTGCAGGTCAGAATTCTTGCCCAGTGTAATCATCTTTTCAGCAACAGCACGAACTTCCTTTGCTCTGGTTACTGTGGTCTCAACCTTGCCGTTTTCCAGCAGGTATGTTACCATAGCTCTCAGCATAGCGGTTCTGTGTGCAGTTGTTCTGCCCAATTTTCTTGTACCCGGCATTGTAATTCACTCCTTTACTCAAACCGAGAGAGGCTTCGCCCCATCGGGTATCCTTATTGTATTCCGGTGCGATCAGTCTTCTTCAGAGGAAAGATCAAAGCCCAGTGACTGGAGCTTCTCCTTAACCTCGTCGAAGGACTTCTTACCAAGGTTACGCACCTTCATCATTTCTTCCTCAGACTTATTGATCAAGTCGTCAACAGTGTTGATGCCAGCACGCTTCAAACAGTTGAAGGAACGTACTGACAAGTCAAGTTCCTCAATGGTCATCTCAAGGATTTTTTCCTTACCCTTGTCGTCCTTTTCAACCAGGACCTCTGTAATGCACGCTTCGTCAGAAAGATCGACGAAGAGCTTCAGATGCTCGTTGAGGAGATTGGCTGCCTGTGATAATGCTTCCTTTGCGGAGATCGTACCATCGGTCCATACCTCCATCGTCAGCTTATCATAGTCGGTGACCTGTCCGAGACGGGTATTCTCCACGGTATAGTTCACCTTCAAAACAGGAGTATAAATGCTGTCTACGGCAATTACATCCAGCGGCATATCTGCAATCTGCTGCTTGTTACGCTCTGCAGATACATAACCTCTGCCTCTGTCAATTGTAATCTCCATACGAAGCTTTGCATCCTTACCCAGTGTTGCAATGTGCATACCGGGATCCAGAATGGTTACTTCGGAATCTGCCTTAATATCGCCGGCTGTGACTTCGCACTCGCCTTCAGCATCGATTGTAATCGTCTTCGGGCCATCCCCGTAAAGCTTTGCGGTCAGACCCTTCAGGCTCAGGATGATTTCTGTCACATCCTCCTTGACACCCGGAATTGTGGAAAGCTCGTGATGCACGCCGTCAATCTTTACAAAGTTGACTGCCACACCCGGTAATGAGGAGAGAAGAACTCTTCTGAGGCTGTTGCCCAGCGTAATGCCATAGCCACGTTCCAGCGGGGCTAAAACGAATTTACCGTACTTTCCGTCCGTTTTCAGTTCTTCGGTAACAATTTCCGGCTTTTCAATCTTTTCAAGCATGTAAACCCTCCTATTTCGCAATTACTTTTGTTCGTTGTTCTAAAGCGTCCGCAAGTAATTACGTATTACTTGGAGTACAGCTCGACGATCAGGTGTGCCTCTACCTCGTAATCAAGATCCTCGGGACCGGGCATTCTTGTTACCTTTGCAGAGAAAGCTTCCTTGTTCACTTCCAGCCAGAGCGGAATTACTCTGCCCTGTGTCTGCTCAGCTACATCCTTGAATTTCGCACTGCTTCTGCTCTTTTCGCATACTGCAATCTCATCGCCTACGGAAACACGATAGGAAGGAATGTCAACTCTCTTGCCATTCACCATGAAATGACCGTGACCTACCAGCTGTCTTGCTTCACGTCTTGTCAGTGCCATACCCATACGGTATGCTACGTTGTCCAGTCTGGACTCCAGGCAAGTGATCAGGTTGTCACCAGCCTTACCATCCATCTTGGAAGCCAGCTCAAAATAGTGACGGAAAGGCTTTTCTAGTACGCCATAGATGAACTTCAGCTTCTGCTTTTCCTTCAGCTGCATACCGTATTCAGAAACCTTCTTACGGCTGTTTGCGTTAGGATTGCGGTTGGACTGCTTGTTGATGCCCATTACCATCGGGCTGATACCCAGGTATCTGCATCTCTTCAGAATCGGATCCTTATTTACTGCCATAATCTTGTACCTCCAATTAGACGCGGCGTCTCTTAGGCGGACGGCAACCATTGTGCGGAATCGGTGTGACATCCTTGATCATACGTACTTCCAGACCTACTGTCTGCAGTGCACGGATTGCAGCTTCACGGCCGCTGCCCGGGCCCTTTACGTATACTTCAACGGTCTTCAGACCATGCTCCATTGCTGCCTTTGCAGCTGTTTCAGCTGCAGTCTGTGCTGCGAACGGTGTGGACTTTCTGGAACCACGGAAGCCAAGGCCGCCAGCACTTGCCCAAGAAATGGCATTGCCCTGTGTGTCTGTGATTGTCACAATTGTGTTGTTAAAAGTGGACTGGATATGCACTGCACCGCTCTCGATGTTCTTGCGTTCTCTGCGGCGTCTTACAGTCGTTACCTTTTTACCCTTCTGCTGTGCCAAAAGACTCGCCCTCCTTACTTCTTCTTATTAGCAATTGTCTTAACCGGACCCTTGCGTGTTCTTGCGTTGGTCTTTGTACGCTGACCTCTTACCGGCAGGCCCTTTCTGTGGCGTACGCCTCTGTAGCAGCCGATTTCGATCAGTCTCTTGATGTTCAGAGCTACTTCACGACGGAGATCGCCCTCAACAGTCAGATTTGCGTCGATATAGTCACGCAGCTTTGCTACGTCCTCTTCGCTCAGATCCTTAACTCGAGTATCCGGATTTACACCTGTTGCCTCAAGAATCTTAGTTGCTGTCGGACGGCCAATACCGTAGATATAGGTCAGACCGATTTCAACTCTCTTGTCCTTGGGAAGGTCAATACCTGAAATTCTTGCCATTGATGAATTACACCTCCAATGCTGTCGGGATTAACCCTGACGCTGCTTGTGCTTGGGATTCTCACAGATTACCATGATCTTTCCCTTACGCTTGATGACCTTGCACTTTTCGCAAATCGGTTTTACCGAAGGTCTTACTTTCATTGAAATTACCTCCTTGCAGGTTTGTGCAGCTTTATGCTGCGGTTTCCTATCTGCAAACTCAGCCTCTTACTTGGCTCTCCAAGTAATGCGGCCCTTTGTTAAATCATAGGGTGACATTTCAATTTTCACCTTATCGCCGGGTACGATGCGAATGTAGTTCATTCTCAGTTTACCCGACACATGAGCGAGAATCACGTGCTTGTTCGGCAGCTCTACGCGGAACATTGCGTTCGGCAGTGCTTCCTGCACGATGCCTTCTACTTCAATCAAATCTTCTTTAGACAAATCAAAAACCTCCCAAAATTGCATTGCGTTCCTGCAGCTTGCGGCGTAGTGCCCGATCCGTCAGACCGTCCAGTTCCCAGACCGTCCCGGTCAGGCGAATGTGCTTGACATTCTTACGCTTAGGCTTGCTCAGCGTTCTGTGCTTTCCGTCAGCCAGGTACACGGCTTTGCCGTCCAGCTGGGTAACAATATAAAAATTGTCCTTTTCTTTTCCGGCGGTCGCACATACCACCATACCTACCTGCAGCTGCATCAGCTTGGATCCGTCATGATCACCGGACCATCCGGTGTGATGGCAACTGTGTGTTCAAAATGTGCTGACAGGCTGCCGCTCTTGGTAACCACTGTCCAGCCGTCTTTCAGCTGGCGGATCGCATCGCCCTTTTCGTTGATCATCGGTTCGATACAGATCACCATGCCGGCCTGGAGCCGCACACCTTTTCTTCCGGGACTTACATAGTTCGGCACTTCCGGAGATTCATGCAGTTCCCTGCCGATTCCGTGACCGCAGTATTCCCGTACGATACCGTACCCTCTTGAGGCACAGTATTCCTGGACTGCACCGGATACTTCGCTCAGTCTTGCATCGACGACTGCCTTTGCAATACCGGCTTCCAGTGCACCCTTTGTGACATCGAGCAATGCCTGTGCTTCATCGGAGATCCTGCCGACAGCAAACGTCGCACAGGTGTCGCCGTGGAATCCGTTATAGAACGCTCCCACGTCCACACTGACGATGTCCCCTGCCTTGATCTTCCGCTTGGCACTCGGGATGCCGTGAATAACCTCATCGTTGATGGAGATGCAGGCACTGCCGGGAAATCCGGCATATCCCAGAAAGGAGGGATGTGCACCACATCCGACGATGTAGTCGTGCACGATTTTGTCAAGTTCCAGTGTTGTCATACCGGGCTGAACGGACTGCCCTGCAAGCTGTAAAGCTCTGCCGGCAATCCTTCCGGCTTCACGCATTTTCATCAGATCTGTCTTAGATTTAATGGTGATACTCATTCGGCAGACGCCCCCACCGCTTTCAGTGTAAGCTTTACCGTATCAGCAACCTCCTCCTGTCCAACGACAGTTTCGAGCTTGCCCTGCTTTTCATAATAGTCCTTCAGCGGAGCGGTCTGCTCATGGTAAACCGCCAGACGCTCCAGAACCGTTTCCGGCTGGTCATCCTTACGGATAATGGTCTTTGCACCGCACTTATCACACATACCCTCGGACTTGGAAGGCTTATACAGTACATGGTAGGTTGCACCGCAGCCCTCACATACTCTTCTGCCGGATACACGTGTTTTGATGGTTTCGTCATCCACGAAGATCTCCAGTACCTTGTCAATGCGAACACCCATCTCATCGAGGGCTTCCGCCTGCGGTACGGTTCTCGGGAATCCATCCAGAATGAAACCGTTCTTGCAGTCATCTGCTGCAATACGATCCTTGAGAATACCGATAACGATGTCATCGGAAACCAGAGCACCGCTCTCCATTGCTGCCTTTGCCTTCAGACCGTATTCTGTACCGTTCTTTACAGCTTCACGCAGCATATTGCCCGTAGAGATCTGCGGGATGTTCAGTGCTTCGGAAATTACCTCTGCCTGTGTGCCCTTACCGGCACCGGGTGCACCGAGTAAAATCAAATTCATACCGGTTCCTCCTTATCCAAGGAAGCCCTTGTGATGACGCATCATCATCTGGGATTCCAGAGTACGAACAGTTTCGAGTGCTACGGTTACCACGATCAGGATGGAAGTACCACCCATGGACAGTGATGACAGCGACTGATCCCAGTATGCAAGTGCAATCGGGAGGATTGCGATGATACCCAGGAAAATAGCACCTACCAGAGTAATCTTGGACAGTACACGCTGGATATAATCAGATGTGGGCTTACCAGGTCTGATTCCGGGAATACCGCCGTTGTTCTGGCGAAGCTGGTTAGCAATTTCAATCGGATTGTACTGCATGGAAACATAGAAGTAGTTGAATGCAATAATCAATACGAGATAAAGTGCTGCATAACCCCAGTTGGTCGTTCTGAAGAAGTTAACAAAGTGGAAGTAGAACGCCTGTCCCCATGTGGTATCTTCGGTGATATACTCAACCGGCTTAATAAACATACTGATTGTGCTCGGCAGTGACATAAATGCCATTGCGAAGATGATCGGCATAACGCCGCTCATGCAAATCTTGATCGGAATATGTGTGTTCTGACCGCCAAACTGCTTTCTGCCAACCACTCTCTTTGCATACTGGATCGGAATTCTGCGTTCGGACTCATTCATGAATACGATGAAGCCGATCATCAGAACGAAGCCAACTGCAACGACGAGGGATACCCAGAAATACTTGGACGGATTACTCATTGTCAGTTCAACCAGTGTCCACACATCTGTGGGGAATCTTGCTACGATACCGGCAAACAGAAGCATGGAAATGCCATTGCCGATACCCTTATCATTGATACGGTTACCCATCCATACTACCAAGGACGCACCGGCGGTAAAGCTTGCCACGATAACGATGGCAGCGAACCAGCCTTCAGCACCCTTTGTATGTGTAACAGCCTTCATCTCGTTCTTCATTGTCAGATAATAAGCGATCGACATGAAGAGAGCAAGACCAAGTGCGACATATGCGGTGATCTTGTTGAGCACCTTACGGCCCTCTTCCCCCTCCTCCTGAAGTCTTTCAAGCGGAGGAAGTGCATAGGTCAGCAGCTGAATAATGATGGATGCGTTAATATAGGGTGTGATGGAGAGTGAGAAGAAGGTTGCCTTAGAAAGAGCACCACCGGTCAGAGTATTCAGATACTCAAGGAAGTTGCCCCCCGTTGCATTAACGGAAACCCACTCCTGCACTACTGACATATCCAGAAACGGTACAGTGATGGCACTGCCGAGTCTGAATACAATGATCATCATGAGCGTATACAGGAACTTCCTGCGAATTTCCGGTACGCCCCAAGCGTTTCTAAGAGTCTGAAACACCTCAGATCACCTCAGCTTTCCCGCCTGCCTTTTCAATTTTCTCAGCAGCAGCCTTTGTAAACTTCGCAGCTTTTACGGTAAGCTTTGCAGTGAGTTCGCCCTCTCCGAGAATTTTTACGCCGTCACATACCTTCTTAACCAGTCCGCTTGCACAAAGCAGTTCAGCGTCTACTACTGTGCCGTCTGTGAACTTGTTCAGATCACCAACGTTTACTGTTGCATATGTGGTTGCGAAGATATTGTTGAAGCCTCTCTTAGGGATTCTTCTTGCCAGCGGCATCTGGCCGCCTTCAAAACCAATTCTTACACCGCCGCCAGAACGTGCGTTCTGACCCTTGTGGCCCTTGCCGGCGGTCTTGCCGTTACCGGAGCCGTGTCCACGGCCTACACGCTTGACAGCCTTATTGGAATCGGGTGCCGGTACGAGTTCATGAATCTGCATTTACTGCACCTCCTTGCTTACGCTTCTTCTACCTTGATGAGGTGAATGATCTTGTGGATCTTACCATTTGTTGCAGCATTATCCGGCTGCACGGTTGTGTTGCCGATCTTCTTCAAGCCAAGTGCATATGCAGTGGCAATCTGATCCTTCTGGCAGCCGATGAGGCTCTTCACAAGTGTGATTTTCTTTGCCATTGTTGTGCCTCCTTAACCCAAGATTTCCTTAACAGTCTTACCACGCTTTGCAGCAACCTCATCTGCAGTTGTGCAGGAAGTCAGACCATTGATGGTTGCTCTCACTACATTGCAGGGGTTGTTGGAACGCAGGGACTTTGTTCTGATATCCTTGATACCTGCTACTTCAATGACAGCACGTACAGGACCGCCGGCAATTACACCGGTACCGGGAGCAGCCGGACGCATCAGCACTTCGCCTGCACCGAACTTGCCCACGATCTCGTGAGGAATGGTAGTACCCTTCAGCGGTACCTTTACCATGTTCTTCTTTGCATCCTCAATACCCTTGCGGATTGCATCCGGAACTTCACCGGACTTACCAAGTCCGAAGCCTACTGTGCCATTGCCGTCGCCGACAACAACCAGTGCGGAGAACTTCATAATACGTCCGCCCTTTACGGTTTTGGATACACGGTTGATGGCAACAACCTTTTCAACCAGCTCCATATCCTTTGCATCAATATTAGCCAATCGTGTTCCCTCCTTCTCTTAGAACTTCAGACCGTTCTCACGTGCAGCCTCTGCCAGAGCCTGAACACGTCCGTGATACAGATAGCCGCCTCTGTCGAATACAACAGCGGAAATGCCCTTATCCAGAGCAGCCTTTGCTACCAGCTCGCCAACCTTTGCTGCACCTGCGATGTTGCCGCCGTTTGCATCAAAGCCCTTTACCATGCTGGAAGCACTTGCCAGTGTTACACCGTTCACGTCGTCAATTACCTGTGCATAGATGTGCTTTGCACTGCGGAATACACACAGACGCGGAACCTCAGGAGTTCCGGAAATCTTCGTGCGAACACGGCGATGTCTTTTCAGTCTGGCTTTATTGCTATCAAACTTCTTAATCATTGCCCTTCACTCCTTTACTTACTTCTTACCCTTACCGGCCTTACCTTCCTTGCGGATAATATACTCGCCAAGGTAGTGGATACCCTTGCCCTTGTAAGGCTCAGGCTGTTTCTTTTCACGTACTTCTGCTGCGAACTGACCAACCTTCTGCTTGTCGATACCATTGATGATGATCTTGTTCGGTGCGGGTACGTCGATTGTGATGCCGTCGATCTCGGGCATGATCACCTGATGGGAGAAACCGAGGTTCATCACCAAATTTGTGCCCTGCTTTGCTGCACGATAGCCGACGCCGTCGATCTCCAGAGTCTTGGAGTAGCCGTTGGTTACACCCTCGATCATGTTGGAAATCAGTGTTCTTGTCAGACCATGCAGAGATCTGTGCTTCTTATCATCGGAAGGACGTGCTACTGTGATCACTGCACCGTCCAGTTCAATTGTCAGCTCCTTGGAGAACTGCTTTGTCAGTTCACCCTTCGGTCCCTTTACTGTTACCAGATTATCTGCAATCTTTACATCTACTCCGGCAGGAACGCTGATCGGCATTTTACCAATTCTTGACATCTTATGTCCTCCTTACCAAATGTATGCGAGTACTTCACCGCCGACATTCAGCTCACGAGCCTTCTTGTCGGTCATGATACCCTTAGATGTGGATACGATTGCAATGCCCAGTCCCTTACGAACCTTCGGCATATCTTCACAGCTTGAATAAATACGCAGACCCGGCTTGGAAACCCTGCGTAAGCCAGTGATTACCGGAGTTCTGCTGTCTGTATACTTCAGAGTTACTCTGATAATGCCCTGCTTACCGTCATCTACGATCTGGAAGCCCTTGATATAACCCTCGTCTGCGAGGATCTGTGTAATAGCCTTCTTCACGTTAGATGCGGGAATGTCAACCGTGGCGTGCTTCGCAGAGCTTGCATTACGGATTCTTGTGAGCAGATCTGCGATTGTATCTGAAATTTGCATGCCAATGACCTCCTTATACTATTTTACCAGCTTGCCTTCTTAACACCGGGAATCTGACCATCATGTGCCAGCTCTCTGAAGCAAACACGGCATACGCCGTACTTTCTCAGATAAGCGTGCGGTCTGCCGCAGATCTTGCATCTGCTGTACGCTCTTGGGGAGTACTTCGGTGTTCTCTGCTGCTTGTTACTCATTGCCTTCTTAGCCATTTGATTTC
>JAZOBK010000126.1:0-6668 GCA_045595985.1 Oscillospiraceae bacterium | reverse complement strand
TGACCGCAAAGCGGTCAAGGGTATCACGCACAAATTCCGAACAATAGTAGTAATTTTCCTGCTGATACACAATGCTGAACAACGCAAGTGTCAGCCCTAAATAATTATAGTGATACTTCTGCTTTTCAAAATACATCTGCTGCAAAAAAGCATCCATCGCCTCATACTGCTCCTGCGTCACCGGTATGCACAGAATGATCGCCTCGGTATCCTGAAACCGCTTGAACGTTCCCCAATATGGGCTTTCCTTCACAAATCCACCGATCCACGGATTATAAGCGTGCAGCCTCCCAAAGGAATACATAGTACGAAGCCCTCTGTCCAGACTCAGTGAGGCATGGTTGTATTCCGCTTTGGTAATGCCTTTTAAAATGCGTGACAGTATTGTTCCTGTCTGGCTGATCACAATGTAAACTTCTCGTTCCTGGTTTTGATTCATCATTGCATTCGCCCCTTCAATTTTCCGCATAATGCTATATACATATTATACCACATCTGTTTATATTTGTCAAATATAAACAAAGTCAAAGCGAATTTTCGTTTTTGCTGAACGGACAGCCACAATAATTCTGACGGTAGAGCTGATATTCTGCCGAAAGCTGAATGGAACGCTTGTACCCCTCTTTTTTCTTGAAATCCGACGGCAGCCACGGGATACCGAACTGTTCCGCAGCCGCAAAGCCTGCGGCATTGATGAACGGTGCGTCCTTATGGGGGCTCACGGTCAGAGTTGTTGCAAAATAATCCGCACCGATCTCCAGAGCCGTTTTTGCAGCCATTTCCAGACGCAGGCGAATGCACTGTCTGCAGCGTTCACCACGCTCGGGTTCGTCCGCAAGTGCCTTTGCAAAGGCAAGGAATCGCTCCGGCTCATACGCCCCCTCCAAAAGCTCCACCCGTCCTGAAAGCGGCATTTCCCGCAGCAGACGCTGCAGCTCCTCCAGCCGGAAACGATACTCCGTTTCGGGGAGGATATTGGGATTATAAAAAAAGAGCGTAATTCTCGCATACTTTGTCAGCCGCTCCAGAACAGCACTGGAACAGGGTGCACAACAAGCGTGCAAAAGGATATGCGGCGGTGTTTCCGCCGCATTGAGTATCCGTTCCATTTCCAATTGAAAATTCCGCTTCTGCATCAGTGTACAACATCCGGATTCCACGCCATCGTCTCCCCTGTTGTATCCGGCGTACTTGTAGTCGGATTGCTCTCCGCAATTGCCAGATAGGATTTGATACCGTCTGCAATCGCCTTCGCACTGGCATCCTGATTGGTAAGGATCCACTGTGCGTGCTGAGAAACATCGTGGAATTCCACTTCCAGCAGACAGCAGGCAGTAATATTATTGTAGATCTCATACAGATCACGCTGTGTTTCATCCTTCAAGCCGCGATCCTTCGTGGGTGTGAGCATCGCAACATTGGTGTACACGCATTCCGCAAGCGTGCGGCTGCCGGGAACCTTGGAATTATAGAAGCACTCCGTACCCTCACCGTTTCCGGATTCACCGCCGGAATTGCTATGCAGTGCAACATAAGCTGCACAGCGAAGCTGATTGCCCTCTGCGACCTTTTCCTTGACATTCACATTTTCACCGCACATATACACCGTATAACCGTCCGCTTCCAGCAAAGCCTTGACACGCTTTGCAAGGTCGATCATTGCAGCAGCTTCCGTGATCGTGTTGTCACACGCATACAGATTATCATACTGTGTGGACGGACTTAAGTACACCGTTTTCATGGGATCAATGGGATTCTCCGTCGTTGCCTCGGTTGTCTGCTGCAGCGGCGTACCTGTCGGAAGGACATCATCCTCCTTGCCGCAGGATCTAACACCAATGGAAATCATAATGATCAGCAGCACCAGCACCACGACCACACCCAAAAGGCGATCCCATCTGGCACGGGCATACAGATCCACCCAGTCCATTCTTTTCTTTGACATAATTGTAATTCCTCTCTTTATCTCTACACTGTGCTGTTTTCATGCAGCACTCACTGTTTTTATTATACAATAAAACACGACATCTGTCAACTGCTTTCGACGGTATTTCCACCAAAACACAGAGCAGAAGCAGTGCTATTCCTCCTCATGGAGCATCCGGTAGACCTCGTTTTTGGTCAGTCCCGTTTCCTTGGCTGCCATTTTTGCCGCAGCCGCAGCGGACATTCCCTGTGAAAGGTACATCTGTGCAAGCTTCACGGCATCCTCCGCCGTGAGTGCCTGCTCCTCCTGCACCGCACCGTCCAGAACCAGTACGAATTCCCCTCTCGGCGAATGCTCCGCATAGTACGCATCCGCTTCGGAAAGGCTCATCCGCAGCACTTCCTCATGTATTTTGGTCAGTTCCCGACAGAATGACAGCATTCTGTCCCCGCCGCAGATCCCTTTCAGATCAGAAATCGTCCTGCAAAGCTTATGGGGGGCTTCGTAGAGAATTGCTGTGCGTGTTTCATGCTTTAACTGTGTGAGCATCTCATTCCTCGGTTTTTTGTCAACGGGCAGAAATCCGTAAAACACGAACTGTGCCGTACTGCCGCCGCTGACGGAAAGTGCCGTTACCACTGCACTCGGCCCGGGAACTGCCTGCACGGAAATGCCGCGTTCCCTGCAGATCTTCACAAGCTCCTCGCCGGGATCGGAAATGCAGGGCATTCCCGCATCCGTCACAATCGCACAATTCTCCCCCACCGCAATGCGGTCGGCAATCGCCTGTGCAACGGCATTTCCGCTGTGATCGTGGTAGCTGACAAGCGGTGTTTTCAGTTCAAAATGCGTCAGGAGCTTGCGAGTAACACGGGTATCCTCCGCCGCAATGAAATCCACTTCCTCCAGAATCCGAAGCTGACGCAGGGTAATATCCTCCAGATTGCCGATGGGTGTACCCGTAACATATAAAATTCCGCTCATTGCATTGCCTCCTGTTCCGCTTGTGCCCGATTGGTATAGAGTGCCTGTGCCTGTGCGGTCAGCACCCCGTTTTCATACATAATAAAGGGCTTTTCCATCTGCAAAAAGGGCTTCGCCCCTTTCTTTCCTTCCAGAAGAAACAGCCACGGCATATCCCCTGCACTTCTCTGCACAAACTGCAGTCGTTTCGGCTCCGTGCCGGCTGCACGCATGGCACAGATGTAATCGGGAAGGCGTTCCGGTCTGCCGCAGATGCAGAGCCTGCCTCCGAAATTCAGCAGCCTTGCCGCCGCATTGCAGACGTCCTCAGGCAGGCAGTGCACACCGTGACGGGCGATCCGCTGTGCCTCCAGTCCGCATTCATAGCCGCTGCCGCAGGGCTGGTAGGGCGGATTGCAGACAACAAGGTCAGTCTGTCCGAGCGGTGCGTCCTCCCAGAGCTGCCGCAGGTCGGCAAGAATGGGAGTAATGCCGCTCACGCCGCTTGCGGCGATGCCCTGTTTTGTCTGCACGATCGCCTGCTCCTGAATATCGAGGGCATAGATCTGTTTCGGGGGACGGTGTTTCTGCATGAGCAAGGGAATAATACCGCAGCCCGTGCCGAATTCGCACACCGTATCCTTTTCACGGTAGCGTGAAAAATGCGTCAGCAGGAACGCATCCGTACCAAAGCGGTGCTCCTGCGAGGTATAAACTACGATTCCGCCGCCGATCGGCTCGGCTTTTGTTTCCATAGCACACCATCCTTTTCCGTAGGTTTCGTCCATTCAATTATAGCATGGATCCACGGGAAATGTCAACCGCACAAAAAAATCCCCCGTTCCTCGGAACGGGGGATGATACGTTACTGAGCGTCCAAAGAATCAATCAGCTTTACAAGATACTTCAGAATCATCAGGCTGTCTGCTGCTGTGGGCTTGCCGTCACGATCAACGTCAGCTGCAGCTGTTCCTGCGTCATCCAGAGAACCTGCACCGACCAGTACACGGTTCACTGCAATAACATCAAGGATGTCAACGGTGCCGTTTCCGTCTGCATCGCCGTAGATGATCGACGGAGTTTCTCCTGTTACAACGGAGAACGGGTATTCTACCGCACCCACCGCACTGAAATGAACGATCAGATTGGTGGAACCGGCGGATACGCCCTTGATAACAACGGTCTCATTGTCGATGACTTTTTCGATCACTGCAATGGATTCATCCTCAATCTCAATCTTTTCAATCCCACCAGTGAGTCCGCCGCTGATTGCTGTTACCTCTGCCGTTTCTCCGATTTTCAGCTGATTCGGAAGTCCCTCCACATTACCGCCGCATTCGGGCTCTGTTGGCTGGTCGGGCTCTGTCGGCTGGTCGGGCTCTGTCGGCTGGTCGGGATCCTCTGCACCCTCCAGCTTGACACCGTATTCTGCACAGTATTCCTTAACAACGTCGGAAGAACCGGAGATCACAATATCGGGATCAACCTCGGGATATGCACCCTCGCCGTAGCCTACGGAGTAAACGCTGAGTCTTGTTACCGTATCCGGAATGGTGATCACTGTCATGCCGTCACAGCCTGCCAGTGCAAACTTGTCGATTCTGGTAACAGTTTCGGGAATTTCAATGTCCGTCAGAGATGTGCAGCGATACAGCATATGGTTGCTGAATGACTTCAGACCTTCGGGGAGCTGCAGCTCTGTCAGACTTGTACAACCAGCCAGACACCAGATGCCCAGTTCGTTCACCTTGTTCTCAAACTTGATGCTTGTCAGATTATCGCAGCCATAAAATGCATAGCTGCCAACCTCGTACACGTCCTTGGGAACAACCATGGTCTTCAGGCTGTCGCACTCATAGAACGCATAGGAGCCGATGGATGTAATATTTTCCGGAATCTCGAAGTTTTCCAGAGAACGGCATTTTGTAAAGATATAATCGCCGATCTCAGTAACGCCTGCGGGAAGCACCACTTCCTTCAGGCTGCTGCATCCATAGAATGCACTGTCGCCAAGCTTTGTCAGGTTTGCAGGAAGCTTTGCATCCGTGAGCTTTGCACAGTTTACAAATGCACCATTTCTGATCTCAGTGACGGTATCCGGAATGGTAACGCTTTCAAGTTCTGCACAGCCGTTGAACACGTTCATGTTGATACGCTTCATACCCTTGGAAAGTACTGCCTTCTTCAGACTCAGACAACCGTAAAATGCGTCGCTCTCAATGTTTGTTACGGTATCCGGAATTACGATTTCTTCCAGACCGGAATAAGCAAAAGCACCCACACGCAGATTCTTCATTGTGCTGGGGATGTTTACAGTTTTCAGACTCGTACACATATAGGTCGCATAACCGCCCAATGTATCCATACCCTCGCCCAGAGTCAAGGTTTCCAGAGATGAACAGCCGTTAAACACATACTCTCGCATATCGGTAACGCTGCCCGGGACAGTAATCTCCTTCAAAGAAGTACAGCTGGTAAATGCGTCCATGCCGATCTGCCACAGCGTATCGGGCAGGGTAATATCGGTCAGGGAAGAACAGCCTACAAATCCACACTCGCCGATCAATTCCACACTTTCCATACCCACAACTTCTTCCAGTGCGGTACAGTTACAGAATGCATAGGCACCGATCTTTGTGACAGTGTCCGGAATGGTAACCTTCTTCAGCTTTGTACAATCCTGGAAGCATCCGCCATAGAGCACCTTAACAGGGAAGCCCTCAATGGTTTCCGGAATTTCAATTTCCTCTACGGACGGATCGCAGTCCACGATCTGAATGAAGCCCATCTGGGAATACTGGTATGTCAGGGGGCCTTCCGTATAATTGGTGTTGATATCCAGATCGGACTCAGGACCGAGATCCATCGGTGCTGCGTAAACGTCAAGCGTCGGGGCAGCGTTCTGCATTACCGGTGTGCCGGCTGCAAAAACCATCGCTGCTGCTAAAACGCCCGCTGCTGCTTTCTTCATTTTCATAATAAAAACCTACCTCTCTGATTTCTACTTTAATTCTACCCTCTCAGAATTATTGTAAATATTCACGATATTCTTTCGCCCTCTCGCAAAAGATATATGCATTTTTATTATACTCCACTTAACCTGCATTTGTCAAGAGCTAAATTGAAAAAAATTGTAAAAAAATATCCGCTGCAATAGCAGCGGATAGCAAAAAGCATCGTTTAAAAATCGCAGTTTTTCCTCTTAACGCCAGAAAACCAGCAGTTCACGCAGTTCAAAATAGAGCTTCGGTACGCTGTGCCACATCGTAAAATTCTGATCCATTGAGAGGAAGATCGCTGCCAGGAATACGGGCGACAGCAGCAGAACCGCAGCGGAAATGCGGCTGAAGGTTCCGTGCACCGCAGGGATACGCCGCAGGCGTTGGTTTGCCTCCAGAATCACCACCGTACTGAACACCGCAAGCACAGGCAGGATGTCGCAGAGATAACGGGAATTATAGCCGCCCATGCAGTAATCAAGGAATGCCACCAGAACGGGCACAAGGAATGCCAAACGGTACATCCAGCGTTTTTCGGGATTGCAGCGGCTCTTTCCCGTCAGCTTCCAGAAAATGAGATAACTCATGGGAATGCACAGGAACATACAAACTCCGAATCCGTGAACCACATAGACATAATGGGAAACACTCGCAAAGTTCAGCATTCTCTGCCGAATGAACGGGAACATCCCGCCGACTTCCACAGGATTCAGAAAATACTGCATCACCGCCGCCGGAAGATCACTGAGGCTCATACGGTTTGCTCCGGCATTGCTGAC
>JAZOBK010000125.1:0-4503 GCA_045595985.1 Oscillospiraceae bacterium | reverse complement strand
ACGGCAAGATCGTTGATCCCGTTGAGCTGACAAAGCTGATCAACAACAGATAAGAACAGTAAAACAAAGGCACCGTGTAAAGCGGTGCCTTTTGGTTTGTTATAACGGTGAAATAAACGCACGTCGTTTTTTATGCGAGTGTTTTGAATGCCTTGACTTTGCGGAAAAACAAGCAAGACAGCGTACCGGCAATGCCCATCACAAAGAACAGCATTGCAGCACCGGAGCCTTTTCCGCTGCCGAATACAGCGGTCAGCAGACCGTTTTCCGTCATTTCCATGAAGGGTTCAAACACCTCGTCCACAAGAAATCCGCCGAGAAAGTATCCCACGGGAATGGTGAAAAACTGAAGCGTGTTTCTGACGGAATACACACGCCCCTGCATTTCCTTCGGGACATTGCTGCGAAAGAGCACATCGTAATTTGCACCCATCAGCGGAATCAGAATCCAGCCGAACACCGTACCGACGCACCACACGATTGTATGATTTCCCAGTGCAAGCAGGAAGTTCTCCGTGCTCATGGAGAGGAGCAGACAGTTGCAGATCACCTTGATCCTGCTCTGCGGTTTCGGGAAACAGGTGGCGATCACACTTCCAAGCAGCGTTGCAATTCCCACACAGCTGTTGACAATGCCCAGAGCCGTTTCGTTTTGTTTGGAAAGCACCATTGCCGGAAGTACGGCACTGTTCATGGATGCGATCAGGTTGATCGACGATAAGAACAGAATCAGCCAAAGAATCCCCTTGTTGGATTTGAGATAGATAAGCCCGCTTTTTGCCGATTGCAGGAGAGTTTCCTTGTTTTCTGATTTCATCCGGATTTCCGGAATCCTGATAAACAACAGCAGTACCAGAAATGCGGCAGTGAATGTGATGAGGTCAAATGCAATGACTGCTTCGATGCCTTCAAACGAGATGACCGCTGTGGCAAGCACGGGTGTCAGGATGGATACAAGGGAATTGGAGAAGTATCGCATTCCGCTTGTTTTCTGATAATGTTCTTCGGGCGTGAGCAGTGTTGCGGCAACGTCGGATGCGGGCGACTGCACGGAATTCATCAGTCCGTTCAGTGCGTTGAGGATGTACAGATGCCATACGGCAAGATTGCCTGTTTTCAGCAGAACAAGCGTCACAATGGTGCAGACTGCCGCAAAGCTGTCGCACACAAGCATCACTGTTTTCTTATTCCACTTATCACTGATTGCACCAGCAAAAATACTCATCATGACATAGGGTGCGTAGGAACACACGGTCAGCAGAGCCGTTGTCAGTGCCGAACCGCTGTCCTGATAGAGCCATATCACAAGTGCGAAGTTCGTCATGGCACTTCCCAGCGAAGAAAACAACTGGGTCAGCCAGAGGATGATAAATAATCTGAGTTCTTTAAAAATTTTCATAGTACCTTGCTCCTTTATTGTGTTGATATTTCGTTAGGATTGCAAGGTATGACGGGGAATTTGGTTCTCCATGCAGTCCGTCATTCCTTGCATGGAGCTGTGCAGGTGCAGAGCATCATTTCGGTTTCCTCCTTCTTTATGGATGATTGTGATTTTATTATACCATGCCTTTCCCTAAAATGCAATGGGAACATTCCAATTCTGAAAATGCGGTGAGCAGTCATCGCATTACTTCGAGGTATGCAGTGCAGCTGACAGAACGGAGCGGTAAAGCATCGCGAGAGCAGCACTGATCAGTACACCGCCAACGATGTCCGTAAATCAGTGGACGCCCGAAATAAGTCTGCCGATTATCGTCATTGTAATAATGGCATACGAAAGTATTTTTATCACGGTATTGCATTGCCGACTCTTTATCAGCAGGCTGCATTCCGTAACGGCTGCAAGCATAAGGCAGATGGTCATTAACGTATGCGAGGACGGATAGGAGGCTTCAAGGGAACCATTCATCAATATCGGTCTGTAATTTATGACGCAACTTTCAAAAAAGACATATACAGCGATCACCAGAATGTAAAAGCCGCTAAGAATGAGGAGGCTTTTATCAAGCTTCCGCAGACTTCTGCGTCTGATCAGCTGCACAAGCCCGACCACAGCAAAAACAAAGGCTGTCATTACGGGGATCAGCCCAAGCCAGTCCGTAATGTGATACCAGAGCATATTGACTCCGAAAAGGCTGTGTACAAATCGGTTGATTGCGGCGAAACCGACCGTTGAGCCTTGCGGGCCTATCGCCTGAACATCTGTGAGCTTTGTCAGAATGGTAAAGATGACCGACAAAGCGATATGATTTTCAGAATTTTGATATATTTCTCTTGACGCAGCAAGGCGGATGCCAGATGCACAATTCCTAATGTGCCGCATAAACAAATGCAAATGATGTATGCGATTTTCATATAGGATGCTATACTTGCAAGTGCAAATACGGTTACAGATAAAAATGCACCTGCCGATTCCTCCTTATAAAGCGGCAGAAACAGCATCAGGAAAGACATAATATCAAGAACAGCAAACACTACTGATTTTATGTGCAGTATTTTTGCTTTGCTTTCGTTTTCACATACTGCAATCAGCTCATCGACGGACAGAAGCTCATCTATGGAACCCGAAAAGTATTTGGAAATCGCCTTTAGGGAGTCGATATTCGGATACCCTCTGTCGGATTCCCATTTTGATATGGCAGTACGGGAAACGAACAGCTGCTCCGCCAGCTGTTCCTGTGTTAGATGACGCTCTTTCCGCAGCTTTTACAGCTTTTCTGAAAACTCCATGCGTTGTTTCTCCCATCTGTTTTTCTGTAATTGCAATCAGGTACGTTCAAATTATACCGCACCTGTCCGGAAAACTCAATACAGGAGCTGCAATTCTCCTGCGGCTCATGCCAATTTTTCCAGAAACTCCCCAAGCACCCGCAAAAACGCCTCCGGCTGGTCATAAAAACAGCAGTGCGATGCATCCGGAATGACCGTGATCTGCTTTTGCGGTGCGGAAATCTCATCAAAGCACGCCTTCACCAATTCCGACGGGCAGACTGTTTCCTCCTCGCCGGATACGAACAGCACGGGCACGGCAAAATGCAGGTTCTGCCGGAAATCATACTCCAGCATCGTTTTTCGAGACCGTTCCAGCAGTGCATTATTCGGGAAGGTGGAGATCCATTTTTCATGCAGATTCCAGAACGGCGAGCACAGTACCTTCAGAATGGGTGTCCGCTTTGCGTGCTTCATGATGTATTTTCCGCAAAGCGGCACGAAATACCGCATACAATGCATCAGTTGCTTGTTCCAGACGGGATGTTCCGGAAAATCTGCCATCAGCTTCTCAATTTTTGCCGCATCCGAGCTTCCCTGCGGCATCATCTTCAGCAGCTTATTGCACGTCAGGAAAACGCCGTCCCGATAGTTGACATGCTGCCCGACGCCGATATAGAACCGCAGATTTTTGGGATGCCGCTTTGCATATTCCGCACCGATGGCACTGCCCCACGAAAAGCCCAGCAGAATGAGCTTATCAAAGTCAAGGACAGTATGCAGGTAGGCAATGACCTCATGAATATCCTGCACAAAATCATCCATCGTGCCCGTTCCTGCGATCTCCTTTGCACGATCCTTGTTTGCTAAATACGTCTTACAGGCATTTCGCTGATCCCAGTTCACAATCGTGAAATGCTCCTCCCAGCCTGCCTGCAGAATATGGCACACGCCTGCAAGCGAACCGCCCGGACCTCCGTGCAGAAACAGCAGCAGGGGATTGCGTTTGTTCGTTCCGCGAATCTGGATGTACTGGCGGATGCCGTTGATCATCGGCGTTTCGTAACGATAGATGCCGCTGGGATTGTCGGGGTATACGATCTTACTTTTCTGATTCATGTGTTTCTCCCTTCGGTGCGGACAGCAGGAACAGATTTCGCAGCTTTGCGTCCTTTTCACTTTGTTTCTTTTGATAGCTGTCCACAATGCGGAAAATTTCGTGCAGCATTTCGGAAAAATCCGCATCCGTCAGCGAAATGCTGTAATTGGTCAGAAACAGCCTGTCACGATTGACATCCGCATCGCTGATTTCGAAATACCGATCGTACAGATCCAGTATCCGCATCAGACTGAATGTGACCATTTTTCGGCTTTCTTCATCGGTTTCGGGCGTTCCGATGTAAATTTCCCCGATCGCATAGACCTGCTCCGTCTGTCCACGCACCTTGCGGCTGTCGGCAATGCGGATCGCTCCTGTTTCCAGCATTTTTTCAATCCTGCGGTAAACCGTTGCACGGGAAAGCTGCGGATTTTCCGCAAGGATCTGTGCCGTTGTCATGCAGCCACGCACACGTAGCGTCTGCAGAATCTTGTTGGATACGGGATCTGTCAGCACCCTGAGCAGTTGTTCCATAGACATCCTCCTTACTAATCTCACAATTGATATTAGTATACCACATATGATCAATTCTGTCAAGGGGGCATTTTCCATAGCGGAATATTTTATGGCGGCACCGTTCATATTGCATTTCTTCTTTTGACGTTACAGAGCTTTCAGCCCGCCGCAGGCGGGCT
>JAZOBK010000124.1:0-2287 GCA_045595985.1 Oscillospiraceae bacterium | reverse complement strand
CCTTTGAGGCGGCACGGAAGATGGGCTACGATGTGAATATCAATTTCGGCAATCCCGGCAACTACGTCAGCCGTGGATTTGTGAGCAAGTCGGAGGCCAAGCGGTCTTAGGAAGACAAGCAAGTTGTTCAACTCCTTGGCCCACAGAACGACATGGCTACGATCCGACTTCCTTTGAGGCGGCACGGAAGATGGGCTACGATGTGAATATCAATTTCGGCAATCCCGGCAACTACGTCAGCCGTGGATTTGTGAGCTGCAAAAAGAAGAACGTCAGCTTTGTTGTGGACGGAAACTTCCCGACGGCACTTCTTGTTTGTGAGCTTGTGCCGGGGGCACTTGACGGCAGAAAGTGGATGTATATCCCAAGCACCGCCGCCGATTGCTGCGAGGACACCGCCGCAGTTGAGGCATTCGACGCAGCCTTTCCGCCAAAGGAAAAAGCATGGATGCCGAGTCAGGAGGAATTCTATATTTATAGTCATTCTTCGGTAGTCAGATAAAAGTAAAACGCCTGTGAGTATTTGCTCACAGGCGTTTTGTGCATCATTCCATCCTCCATATTTCTCCCATGCGTTCCCGTTCTGCCTGTACCATTGCCGCAACAGCTTCATCCGGTGAAAACAGTGCCGCATAGCTGTACAGTGCCGTGCCGTCGATACCGTCGAGCTGCCGCAGGAATTCCGCCTGACGGGAAAGCACTGTGTCATCCGTCATCCATTCGTTCCTGCCCGAACCTGCCCAGACATCCTCCGTCCCGATTTTGTACGGGGCAAGCCCGATGATGAGCTTTGCCTGCGTTGCCGTTTCTGCCCAGAGGGCGGCAGTTTCGGCGAAGGGACAGGTTCCGTTTTCAAAGCCGTAGTAAAGCTGCGGTGCAATGTAGTCGCAGTAGCCCTCCGTGCTGCACCATAGTGCTGTGTCTGCGTAGAGCGTCCGATAATTGGTTTGCATATTTCCCTGCGGACTGATGCCGAACAGCAGTTGTTCATCCTGTGCCTTGACGGTGTCGTAGATCGCTCTGATCATGGCATTGCAGTTTTCCCTCCGCCATGCCGATAAGTCCAACGCACCGCTTTCGGCGAATGCCGCCGCATCGAATGCGGCGTCCTGCGTCGGGTAGAAGTAATCGTCAATGTGAATGCCGTCTACGTCGTAGTGCTTCAGAATTTCCGCAATACCGTCCGCAATCAGCTGTCTGACTTCGGGGTAGGCAGGGTTGAGATAGTACAGTGCCCCCGATGCTGCAAGATAAGTGCCGTTCTTTTCTGCATCCCGATACCATGCCCCCAGAGGGAGGCTTGTATCTGTTTGGGAAAGCCTGTCGGAGGCTGCCGCACGCATGGGGTTGATCCACGCATGGAGGGACAGAGAACGTGCGTGTGCCTCCTCCAGCATGATGGCAAGCGGATCGTAATCCCCGTCAAGATAGCTGCCCTTCGGGAACAGATCGGAAGCATAATAGGCGTCCCCGTAGGAACGAACATGAACGTACAGCGTGTTGATCCCAAGACCCGTGCAGTTTTGGAATGCCGCACTGACGCTGCTGCGAAACTCTGTTTCCGATTTTCCTGTCATCCATTCGCCGTACTGCATCACGGGGATCCAGACCGCACGCACCTCCTCGTAATTGAGCGGAGCATATGAGGATCCGAGTGCAGTTTCTTCGGCAGCATCCACGGATGTCGGAAGCTCGGCAAGCGGGTACAGATGGGCGACCTCCTGTTCGTAAAGCTCCGGTTCTGCTGGCACATCTGTGCCGCATCCCAGCAGCATGGCGGAAAATGCAAGCAGACAGAGCAGTATCCGTTTCATGGGCATTCCTCCAAAAAAGGGTTGATATAACATACTCTACGCCATAAAATGCTGTTCTATGCTGCGGAATGCAGAATATTTGAAAATATCTTATGAAAATCAGAAAAAAGACTTCCATTTTTGGAAATATTGTGTTATAATATATGCGTATGCACCATTCCCCGAAGTCATGCAATGCGGCATGACTTGAAAAAGATATAGAAAATAAGGAAAAACGGAGGGTATTATGATGGGCAAATCTAATCAGAAGGAGAACAGCGGAAGGAATCGTGGGGTGGATATTCTGCTTTCCGTCGCACTTTTGGGTGTGATCGGGTACGGGTGCTATTATGTTGTGTCCGACAGCGGAAAGATCAACCAGACAACCACCTATCTCCAGAATACGGATGAAACAGCACCGACGGAGGGAACGGATGAAATCAAGACTATCTATCAGAATGAGGAGCATCTGAATTCCGATGTCTACAACGGTC
>JAZOBK010000123.1:0-10948 GCA_045595985.1 Oscillospiraceae bacterium | reverse complement strand
CAGAAATACTCCCATGCCGTTGCACCCTCCATCTGTGCCGCTTCCTTTGCGGAAACCGGTATGTTCTGGAGTGCCGCAAGGAAGATCAGAATCTGAATACCGGTGCTCCAGATGATGGTGAAAATATTGTTGGATACGGTTTCGATCATGGTCTGCATATTATCCGTCAGACCGTAGATGCCGATGAACTGGAACAGCTCGCCCATGAGGTCGGTTGAGAACATGGTGGAGAACTGTCCTGCACTGCTGGCACCGCTTGATGAAATATTACCGTTGATGATATTGTACACGGGGCCTGTTGCAATGATTACAGGCAGGAAAAACACTGCTCTTGCAAAGGTTCTGCCGCGGAATTTCTGGTTCAGAATTACCGCAACAAACAGTGAGAAAATGAGAATCAACGGCGTTTTCCAGAGTGTTTCACCCAGCACAGAAACAAGATACTGCCTGTAATACTGATCTTCGGTGAACACCTTGATGTAATTGTCAAAGCCGATCCACTCGCCGCTCATACCGCCCTTCTGGGGATTGACCTCCATAAAGGAATATACCAGTGAAGTGATCAAAGGGTACAGGAAGAACACCAATGTTCCCACAAGCCACAAAGCTATGAAGCCGTAACCGTACAGTGCCTTTCGCTTTTCATAGGGCATTCTGCTGAAAAAGCTCTCACGTTTTTCCTTTTTCGCTTTTATTGTTTTTTCCTTCATCCGTACGCTCACGCTCCCTTCCCTGCTGACGCATCCGCCAGACGATATTCCGTGCCGTCCACGGTAATGGTTTCTGCCTCATAGTTTACGATGATCTCCGTACCGTTTTCAAATACGGTAATGGAAATATCACCATCCCTCATATAATCGGTAATCAGCTGATCGCTGACGCCCGAGAGTACCTCGGAGGCAATCCGGTACTGATCCGCAGCAGTTTTCTGCCAGAATGCATAGTGCGAATAGAAATATTCATCAAGATCGGTGTCCTTGAGGTCGCTCGCTTCCGCATAGATCATGTCATATGCGGGATTGCAGCCCGTTGCCACAGAAGTCAGGAACGCATTGTCGCTGTCCGCACTTCCGTTGATCGCCGTACCTGCATACGGAATCACGCCGTGCATAACGATCTGATAGAACGGAATATCCGCATCGAACACGTCAAATCCGCTTGACTGCAGCGGAACATCGGAGATCCGCTCTGCATAGGGGAACGCATAGGCTGCACAGGTATCCGCCAGAATGGAAAGTCCTGCATCCTGAATGGACTGATAGGATTCCTGCAATGCCGACTTTGTATCATCACGGGACATTGCCACCTTACCGTAATCACCGTAAAGCGTGGAAGTCATTTCACCAAGGCTTACGCCGGTCAGAGATTTCTTAGCATAACGCTGTGCAAGCTTATCATAGAGCTTTACAAACGTTTCGGGTGAGAGCAGGGATTTTGTCTTGACAGAGGCATCCTGCACACCATAGGAAAGATTATAGCCCGGCTGTCTGGAGAAGGAGCCGGAAATGCGGATGGCAGTATCCGTAAAGCTGTAATGACCGTTTCCGGATACAAAGGTCTTATTATTCACGGACGGGTAGAACGCAAAGCCCTGTTCCTCCAGATAATCCGTCAGATCATTGAACTTACCCGAGCCGCCCAGAATGCCCGAAGGCTTTGCCTTATTATTTATTTTGCCGGAAATGCCCTCGTTTGTCCAGTTGTTGTACACGACCACCATATCATCCACGCCGTAATCCACAAGTCCTTCCACGATTTCCTGTGCTTCGTCAAAGCGTGTCATGGCAGTTTTCATGGTAATGGGGACACCGAGAACGGATTTTGCCTTCATCGTGCCGCCGTAAATGTCAAGATACATCTGTGTGGAATTTGCAGCAGATTTCTTCTTCACACCGCCGTCATCAAGCAGATAATTACGGTACACCTCTGCAACATCCATATAATCCGCATCTTCCTTAGCGATCGGATAATAGCGAAGCTTGATAGATTCGGTCTTGATGTCGCCTTCTTCAAACACCGTCAGTGAACCGCCATTATTGCCTCCGAGAATGAAGGTATCCGATCCACGCAGCTGGAAGGAGAAATTGCAGATATTGTAACTGCTCAGGGACTGACCGCTGACACTGGCATTCAGTGTCGCGTTGCCGTCGCCCTCGTCAATAACAACTGCCATTGCATTGCCATCCTTGACAATGCCGTACATGGGCATCAGGATCTTTTCGGTCACGGGGGATTTTGTGGTCAGAACCGTAGTAATATCCCTACCGTAAACCCTCTGTGCGTATTCCTTGGAATTGAGCTTTCCGTTGTTGAAATTCACCAATGCACCGCAGCCGTCGGGAAGTATGAAATACCCCTCCTCGTCGGATGCACCCGCACCGAAGCTTCCCAGCAGTGTGAGCTGTGTTGTCACGATACCGGAATTCGCTTTACTTTCCTTGATCTTGGAGCAGTCCACTGCAGTTTCCAGATGATCGTCACGGAGCTTGTATGTCACAGGAACGGTAATGCCGCTCTTGTCATACTGATAGGCGATCTCCACGCCGTCGGAAATTTCCTTAACCTTGAGTTCCGCCGCATCGAAAGAACGCTGATAGGTCACACTTCGGGAATCAGCCTCGCCATACTGCAGCACCATGGAGGAACGCAGCTGCGTGGACAGAATCTTTGTTGCACGGGTATCACGATTGGCATTCAGCGGCGATGACCACCAGATATAGCCGTTTGCCTTGTTTTCCAATGCGATGGTTGCAGTATATTCATCCACATACATGACAAAATTGTCATTCTCCGCAACCTGCTTTACACAAGCCCACGCCTCATTCTGTGCAGGGCTGAGCATTGCCCACCAGAGCTTGTCGCTGCTTCGGTAAATGCAGGAATCCGCATTCTTTTCATCCAGCGTCATGCTCACATAGACTTCCTCATAATCCTTCGTGTACAGCTCCAGCGTTTTCTTGTCCTTTGTCAGGAACAGATACTCGCTGTCGAGCGTCGATACACGATAGCGGATCTTCTCCACCTTGGTCAGTTCCTTGTTCAGGAATACCAGATAACGTCCTGCATCGCTGAAATAGATGGAATCCTCAATTTCGTCCAAAACAGCCGCCGGTTTTCCAGTGGCAGTGTCGATCATCGCAAGCTCCGCTTTTTTGAGCTGGTCGATTACTTCATCCGCTGCATCCTCCGCTTCGTCCTCGTCAGCATACTCGGAACCGACCTTTGCAAGGAATGCCGCTTCGATTTCCTTTTTATAATCCTTTGTCCGCAGATAGACCGCATAGCCGTCCGTTTCACCGACAGGCTTCATGTACTGTTCGATCACATCCGCAGAAATCTCAACTTCTTCCGTTTCTTCCTCAACGACAACCGTTTCGCCGCCCTCCTCGTCGGAGGATGCTTCCCCATCGGCAGGCGTTTCCGCAACGGTTTCATCGGGTTCTTCGGAATTGACTGTCATGCTGCCGACGGGCAGTGCAAGCACTGCAGCCAGCAGGCAAGCCAGAACTCGTTTTTTCTTTATCAACTGCATACGTTCACCACCTTATACTTTCAAACGGTATGCTATCTCTGTGTAAATGGAGTAGGCAAACACATACACCTGCTGCAGCAGAGAAAGCAGCAGCACCATCAGAAACAGCATGATCAGCATTGCGGCGATTGTCAATGCAATCGCACCCACCGTCTTCATAAACGAATACTGGTGGACGGATTTGATCGCTGAGAATACCAGCATGATGCTCCAGCCGAGACCGATGTATCTGACAGCTTCAATAAATATGAATTCATCACGGATCAGAAAATGGGAAAGAAATACATCCAGATAAATGCTCACCACATAGGGAATCAGTGCATAGGCACTGTATACGAAGATGTTCTTCATGGAGCCTTCCCCGTCAAGCAGCGTGCAGACCGCCCAGTTGCCGACGACCCATGTCAGAAAGAGAACGATCGTCTGCACAATATAGGGAATGACGTTGAACATCTTATCCGCAGAAACATAGAACTGGAAACCATACAAACGATTGTAGAAAACCGCGGCGACGAACCAAAGCAGTATGATGACAATGGCATATCTCATAGAGCCTGCCTTTTTCCAACGCATATCTTCAAACCCCTCAAATGGGTGCGTTACTGCGTGCTTTACCCACTGACGGTTATTTAAATCCATCATACCACTCACGCCTCCTTTCCGTTATGTTCCGATTTCCGGCGTTTTTTCATATAGAAATACAGCACCGTACCGCCGGCGGCAAGCACCAGAACGATCACTGTAATTTCCGTCAGGTGAGCATTCAGGAATTCCGTACGCCATCCCTCAAACGCCCTGTTGTAGCGATAGGGGGAATCCGCAAGCTTTGCATACTTCATCGAACCCTCATAATCACCCTCCACGAGCAGTGCAGCGGAAATTCCGAGGAATGCACGGCGGTAGTTGCCGTCATACTGCAGCACCTGATACCACGGACCAAGAGCTTCCTCATAATAGCCGCCGTTGTAGAGGTTTGTCGCCTCATGCACGATGCTTCCGAAATCCGTTTCTTCAAACACGGTGATGTAGTTTTTGCGGGCGTCAGTCACCATGATCCGTCCGCCGATGGATTCGATGGCGGATACCTCCTTGAAGCCGCCCAGCTGCTCGGAGGAACTGCCAAAAATGAACAGCAGGTTGCCCTCCTTGTCATACTGGAACACTCTGCCGGATGTCAGGTCAAGACAATTGATATTGCCGTCATCGGCAACCTCAATATCACAGATCATCGACTGATAACTGCGGTTGGTGCTGACATCGTAGAGGGACTCAAAATCACCCCATGATACGCCCAGATCACTGAACAGATTCTTGCCGGCGGGATTGAGCTTCTTGACCGTATCGGTCTTCTGGGATGTGGACTGGGTACAGGTGTAGATAAAACCCTCGTCATCCAGATCAAAGCTTGTGATACCCGTCGGTACGCTTCTGGCAGATTTGGAACGCATTTTCTCGGTGGAGATCAGTTTCCAGAAATAGTTGACAATTACGTCTGAAGTCGCCTCAACGGTGTTCGCACCGTAGTATCCCTGAAATTCGCCGTCGCTGCTGAACATCGCTGCACCCGTGGTGATGTTGCCCAGCACCACATAGACATTGCCTGCCTTATCCGCAAGCACACGCTGGGGCAGAAATGTCAGCTCCTGTGAGAACAATTCGGATTGGGGCTTTGTGATCTCCATGGATACATTGCCCTCATAGTCGCAGACCAGAACACGGGAATTGTTGTAGTCGGCAATGTAGATCAGATCGGTTTCCGGTGAAACATAAATACCCTCGGGATCTCTCAGTGTTGTCACCGAACCGTCCGGCATATGGAATTCCTCCATGACCATTACTACTTCCGTAAGATCACTGTTTGTCACAACGATGCGGTCATTTCCCGTATCCACGATGAAAAACTGATCATATGCATCACGGAAGATGTCACTCGGTCCGGAAAAATCCCCGATTCCCAGTTCCAGACCGGATACGGAATGGGAAGCAAGGTAGCCCGCCTGTGAGGGAATCGCTTCGCTCCAGCGGTCATAGTTATACACGTCATAATGCTCCTCGGCAGAAACCGCAAGGCTCAGTGAGAACGCTGCAGTCATCATTCCGGCAAGGGCACTGACAACAAGTTTTTTAAAGTTTTGCTGCACAAATACCACCCTTTCTTAATCCTTGATACCGGAATGTGCCATTGTTTCAATGACGTTCTTCTGGGCAAGCATGAAAATCACGATCGGCGGGATGAGCATGAATACGGCAGCCGCCATCGCAACGCCCGCTCTTGCAAGACCAGCACTCGCCGCCTGCTGTACAACGGTCGGAAGTGTCTTGAGTGCCTCATTGTATACAAGTGTACCGCCCTGAATATTCCATGCACCCTGAAATGCAAAGATGATCATGGTCATCAGTGCAGGTTTCTGGTTGGGCATGACGATCCTCCAGCAGATGGAGAACATATTAGCACCGTCCACCTTTGCTGCCTCGATCATTGCGTCCGGCGTCGTGCTCATGGACTGACGCATCAGGAACAGACACATGGGGGATGCAACGGAGGGCAGGATCAATGCCCAGTAAGTATTGATCATACCAAGCTGTGCCATTACGATGTACTGCATGATGTAGATAACATTGCTCTGGTACAGCAGGGAGATGACGATAATATTGTTCAGCAGCTTGTTGCCGGGGAACTTACACTTTGCCAGAACAAATGCTGCCATGGAGGCAAACACGCACTGTGCAACGGTAACGCATACCGTCACAAATACGCTGTTGAACACATAACGGGAAAACGGCACCCACATTTCGCTGAGCGTCTGGAACATATCACGGAAATTGTCCAGTGTGGGATCAATTACATAGAGCTTCGGCGGGAACACGAACAGCTCATGCACGGGCTTGATGGACATGATGCACGCAAGATAAATCGGCAGTGCCATGAACAGGCCCAAGATCAGCAGAAATGCAAAAATCGCAACTGTTCCGCCTATTTTCTTACCTGCCTGCTTGTTGGAGGCTTTCAGTTTTTTGGTATCCGTCATTTTACAGCCTCCTTAATCCATGTACTTGCTCAGCACTTTGCTGATGAGCTTATTCGCCACGAACATGGCAACGAACAGCACCATACAAATTGCAGAAGCATAGCCCATCTCAAAACGCACCCAGCCATAGTCATAGGCGTGCGTCATGATGGTATGTGCCTTATAATCCGTGCTCGGGAATCCGACCAGGCTCTGTGCCACAGTACCGGCGGTAAAGGAGCTGACGATCTGCATGACAGCCGCGAACATCAGCTGCGGTCCCATGGACGGAATCGTGATATAGATCAGCTCCTGCCAGCGGTTCTTGATGCCCTCGATCGCACCTGCCTCATACTGAGAACGGTCGATATTCTGGAAGCCAGCACGCAGGGCAAGGAAGCCCGCACCGAGGCTGATCCAGAGCTGTACAACGATAGTCACACCCAGAACATAGTTGCCGTCCGTCAGCCACTGGATGGGGGATGTGATAATTCCCAGATTCAGCAGAACGGAGTTGAGATAACCATAGGAGTCACCGCTGAAAATCAGCTGCCACACCGAATAGACATTTGCCATGGACGGTGCGTAGAAGATTAGAGTGAAAATGGTCTTGAGCTTCGGATGCAGCTCATTGATGAGCCATGCCAGCAAAAAGCAAAGCACATAGCTCAAAGGACCGGTGAAAATCGCAAAAACAAGTGTTACTCTGATGGACTGAATGAAGATACTGTCATTCAGAAACAGAGTCGTATAGTTGGACAGTCCCACAAATTTCGGGAGCTGTACCATATCAAAGTCCGTAAAGCCCATGGGCAGGGACATAACGACCGGTATGATGGTGAATACCAGAAATACCAGCATGAACGGAGCCATCATGAGATAGCATTCCTTATTCTGTTTCATTTGCAGCCAGATCAGACGTCTGTTTTCCGCTTTGCTGCGTTTTCCGATAGCAGCACTATCCAAATGAAACCCCTCCTTACTTATTAGATTGCGGCGTTCTGCCGCCCGATTTCCGCTTATTCGGTGGAAAGCCCCAGATTCTCACGTTTTCTGGTAATTTCCGTATTGATGTCACGGTTATACCAGAGAAGCGTATCACGAGGATTTTCGCCGTTATTAACGGTTTCACGGAATGCATTCATGATATTTCGGGTTACAGCATAGGATGCCGGAATGATCGGAATTTCACGAAGCTCGCTCTGTGCATTGAGAAGAACCTCCTGTTCCTCCTTTGACCATGAAAGCTGCTGCAGTGCCTCAATATTTGCCGGCGTATAGCGGCCGAGCTGACCGAGCAGACCTTCGATCTGTGTGGCATATTCCACCTGCACGTCCGCAGAGGTGAACCACTTGATGAACTCCCATGCACCTTCCTTATCCTTGCACTTATCGAAAATGACCGCACCTGCAGAGGTGGAATTAACTGCATGGGAAATACTGCCGTCCTCCTGCAGCGTTCCGGGGATCTGGGTAAAATCCCACAGTCCCTTGATCTCGGGTGACGCCACGGTCAGCTGATTGAAGAACGAATAATCGGAGATAACGATCGGATATTCACCCGTACGGAAACGGCTGAAGCCGTCAAACGTCTGCTCAAAGCCGTACTTGGTATACAGATCCGTCCACTTTTCAAATGCCTGCACAGCTTCAATGCTGTCAAAATTTGTAACAGTCTGTGCATCATTATAATAGTTCATATTCTTCTGCAGCATGAATGTTGCGAAGGTATGACCGGATTCCGTCGCTGCGGAAATGGTCGCATTGGTGCCCGAAACAACGGGCAGCACAAGGCCCATATACATATAATTTCTCTGCAGTGCGGGGAGCATATCAATGACATCATCCCATGTTTCCGGAGGGCCTGTGAATCCAAGCTCGGAGAGAATGTCCTTACGGTAGAACATCATTGCCCAGCTCTGCGTCAGCGGCATACCGTACACACCGTCCTCGAATGTATAGGGAACGGTTGCATATTCATGGAACTGTGATGCCACCTCATCATAATCCTCAAACTGCGTCATATCCACAAGCAGATTTCTTGCAGCGAGGTTTACGGGGAATTCACCGCCGAGGTACAATGCCACGTCCGGCCCCTTTCCTGCAAGCGTCGCTTCCACGACGCCGCCCACTACGAGATTGACGGAAACATTGGTATCGTGGGTCATTGCAAATTCAGAATCCACAAGGGACTTGACGACCATTGCCTGATCACGGCCGAGGCTGACCCAGACATTAATGGAATCCTCTCCCATATCATCGGAAAGGGTGGTGTAATCCTCAAAGAAAGAGCTGTAGAAACGCTGCCAGCCGAATGCAAATGCCTTGAACACATTCTCCTTGACGGGACTAAATTCCTGATCGGCGGACGCAATTTCAATGTAGTCCACTTCCAGCGGCTGTCCACGGTAGTCATGCATCCAGGCAGACAATGCAGTGATGTTATCCTTGATCTGGGACTGGTAATCCGGAATACGCAGCGGTCTTTCCAGACAGTTGTCAAGCACCAGATACATTCTTTCCAAAGAAGCTGCCTCGGAACCCTCCGAGCCTGCAAGTGTTTCAATATCCGTTTTGATACGCTTGAGATCCTCGGACAAACGCCGGAATTCATCCAGCAGCTCCGGAATTTTCTCATGCACATAGTAGTCCGTGTATTTATCCGGAGACGGTCCCGTGATCATTAGGATCTTGCGGTAATATGTATTAATGTCCAGCACTGCAGCGTCAAGTATCCGCATGGATTCGCCGATCTCGCCGGGCATAACCTCCAGCGTGATGGTATGATCCTGTCCGCCCTCAAGGTAGACATAGATGTCCTCGCCGTTCTCATCGACGGGAGATACCATCTGCCACTCCGTATCATAAAAGTACTTGATCTGGTCAAGCTCCTCACAGAGCACTTTGCCATCCACATACATTCTGCGATTGGAGTAGAAACCACGCATCTGGGACTGACGTGCCTTCATGCCGATTTTGTACCAGCCGTCATTCGGAAGCTCGTCAGCACCGATGTTCCATGTAATCGTCTGCATTGCCTTGCTCCAGTTGTCCGCACCGATGGTATTGTACACGGTTTTTGCAGGATTGGCGGGGGATGCAAGATAACTTGCATTATCCGTTGTCGGATAGAGCGTAGAATCACTCTTATAAGCGGCAGCCTCGCCCTCAATGCGAAGCAGTGTGGACGGTGTTCCTTCAACGGTCACGCTGCTGTTCACACTTTTCCTGTATTCCTCATAGGAAGGAGGTGTTTCAAAATTACAGAATTTAAGATATTCGAGTGCAAAATAGCCCTTGGTAATATCCAGCGTCAGCTCATGCTCACCCTCTTCCAGATAGAAGATCAGGGGAACATTGAACAGCCCTTCCACATCCCACAGAGGTGTGGTACACCACATTCCGATCTGTTTCTGGGATGGACGCACCTGATTGCCGCGGGAATCCAGCTTGATCTCGCCGTTATTCACATATACCTTATTCAGCGTAGCACGGGACGCCGTATCATAGGGTGTTTCGCCGTCGATGAGAATGCTGAATTCAATATTCGCCATATTCGACGGAATCGGCAGATAGGAAAATTCCATGCTGTACACACCCGTTTCCGGTACATCCAGTCGGTAAGTCACCGACCCGTCCGCTGAATTCCAGATAAGGACATCATCCTTGTTCTCCTGTGAATATTCCGTACCGCAGCTGCCGATGGAAACATCCGCATCCTTGTCATACTCCCATGCTGTGAAGGTACTGCCGGGAATCAGGATCTCCTGCTGCGGTCTGTGTTCCTCTGCATACATATCATAATAATCGCTGTAGGTCTCCTGCTCCACATACAGCGGTGCCGCATCCGCCGTATCTTCCAAAGCATCGACCGCAGCCAGCGTCAGTACTGCATTCTCCTGTGTATCCGGTACTTCCGTATCAGCAAATGCTGCCATTGGAAATACCTGCACCGCAAGAAATGCCGCTAACAGTGCACTGACCGACCGCACGGACATCTTTTTGCTTTTCAAATCATCTCCGCCTTTCTTATCTGCTGCTTTCGCAGTAATAAACATACACTTTTATTATAACAGGAAACCCCATCTTCTGTCAAGCTTTTTTCAAATAAATTACACAAAAAAGAACTTCGTTTTATAGGCGATATGCACACATCCGCTAAAATGCTGATTCTTTGTAATCAACTTAATTCTTTTAACAAAATGTGAAATTTTAATGACCGGAAGTAGGTTTCGGCAACAAAAATACTTCCAAGGACAATATTTTTTCAAAAAGGGGTTGATTTTTTTTGAAAATATGTTAGAATAGAATAGTAGAATACTGAAGGTATTCTCTCATTACATATTCGGAGGTGTTAAAGTTATGGCATATACAATTACACACGCTTGCATCAGCTGTGGTGCTTGTG
>JAZOBK010000122.1:0-8741 GCA_045595985.1 Oscillospiraceae bacterium | reverse complement strand
CGGAATGATTCAGGGATAGTGGGTGTATTTGTATAATACATAATGGGGTAACCGATGGGAGAATAGCAAATAATTATTAAAAACAAAAGGTAACAGAAATCCTGAAAAAACAAATAAAAAATCCTCAGAAACGTCGCATTTCTGAGGATTCTGGCGGAGAAAGAGGGATTTGAACCCTCGCGCCGGTTACCCGACCTACTCCCTTAGCAGGGGAGCCCCTTCACCACTTGGGTATTTCTCCATGGTGAACAATATAATATGAAAAATGGCGGAGAGAGTGGGATTCGAACCCACGGTACGTCGCCGTATCACCAGTTTTCAAGACTGGCTCCTTAAACCGCTCGGACATCTCTCCAGTCTGTCAACCAGCTTTATTATTATATCATATCGGGGTAGTTTTGTCAAGTGTTTTTTTACATTTTTTTGAAAAGGTTCTATACAAAAGTTACAATCCGGCTTGATGTGATGAAAAAATGAATGCGGTACTTGCAATATGGCAGGAAAGGTGATATAATGTTAATAATATAACATTGTAAAAAACAGGAGGGAATTATGAGAAAATGGGTCATAGGAAAGCCGGATCCCCAGATCGTTTCGGCATTGCAGAGCCGAAGTGATTTATCATTGCTGTGCTGTCATGTGCTCGCTGCCCAGGGATGTGAAACAATTTCACAGGCGGCGGATCTCATCGGTTGCAGCGAATTGAGCGATCCATTCCTCCTGTGCGATATGCAGGCGGCTGCGGAACGTATCAACGAAGCTGTCGACGCAGGCGAACGTATCTGCATTTATGGCGATTATGACTGCGACGGCGTCATGGCTACGGTTATCCTGTATTCCTTCCTTTCGGAGATCGGAGCAGATGTTGTCTGGAAAATTCCCGAACGCAGCGAGGGCTACGGTCTGAATGAATCCGCCGTCCGTGAAATGCACGCAGACGGTGTGCAGCTCATAGTGACGGTTGATACCGGTATTTCCGCCATTCGGGAGGCAAAGCTCATTGCAGAGCTTGGGATGGAACTCGTTGTTACCGATCATCACCAGCCCGGAAAGGAGCTTCCCGAAGCGGTTGCGGTTGTCGATCCGCATCGTGAGGACAACTATTCTCCGTTCCGGCTCTATTGCGGTGCGGGCGTGGCGATGCTGCTGGTTGCCGCACTCAACGAGGGCGATACGGAAATGGCACTCGAGCAGTTCGGCGATCTTGCGGCAATTGCGACCATTGCCGATGTGGTCAGCCTGACGGGCGAGAACCGTTATCTTGTGCAGATGGGACTTCAGTATCTGGAAAATACGGAACGTGCAGGTTTGCGTGCTCTGCGGGAGGTCAGCGGTGTTGCGGAGCGTGAGCTGACAGCGTCCAATGTTGCGTTTGCCCTTTCTCCCAGAATCAATGCCGCCGGCAGAATGCAGTCACCGAAGCTTGCAGTTTCCCTGCTGCTGGAGGAACCCCGAAAGGCACGGGAGCTTGCACAGGAGCTGAATCAGATCAATTCCGACCGCAAGGAATGCGAAGCGGAGATCATCGAAGCCGTGCTGCAGACAATTGCCGAAAAACCGGAAATGCTGCATGAACGAGTTCTCGTGTTCTTCGGAAACGACTGGCATACGGGTGTTCTGGGAATCGTTGCGTCACGTCTGGAGGAGCGTTTCGGAAAGCCCTGTATCGTGATCAGCGTGCAGGATGGATTTGGGCATGGATCCGCACGCAGCTTTGGAGATTTTTCCATTTTTGGCTGTCTGACATACTGTGATGAGCTTCTTGAAAAATACGGCGGTCATCCTGCTGCTGGCGGATTGACGGTGAAAGAAGAAAATATACCTGCACTGATTGCAAAGATCGCACAGTATGCCGCAGAAAACCATCCGGAAATGCCCATGCTGGAGCTGAAAGCCGTATGTGCACTACAGCCGCAGATACTCAGTGTGGAGCAGGTGCAGAGTCTCTCGCAGCTCGAACCCTTCGGTGCGGGAAATCCCGAGCCTGTGTTTTTCGTGGAAAATGCGAAGATCATGGAAATTCGTCCGCTTTCCGGCGGATTACATACAAAACTGATCGTGCAGGTGCATGGTCAGAACTATGATGCACTGCTGTTTCGGGTGGCACCCGATCGGACGGGACTGCAGGCAGGAGCTGTTTGCCATCTGATGGTAAAGCTTGGCGTGAACACCTACAACGGATATACAAGTGTGCGGATGATCGTGCAGGATTATCGTGTTTCCGGATTGAAACAGGGGAAAATACTGTCTGCGATGCAGACGTATGATAAATACCGCAGGCAGGAAATGCTGGATAAGGCGGTGTATGAGGCGATCTGTCCTTCACGGGAGGAATGCATTACAGTTTATCAGGCAGTGCCTGCAAAGGGCATATCCTTGGAAAAACTCATGCTGCAGATGTATCAGAAGGACATTAACTACTGCAAAATGCGGATCTGTCTGGATATTTTCTGTGAGCTGGGGCTTGTGCAGCAGGATCACAGAGAAAATACCGCTGTACTGTGTCCCGTAAAGCATAAGGTGGATCTGCAGGCGTCGAAGATCCTGACGGATATACAGAAACGATTGAAGGAGGCTGGGGAATAATGGAAGACAAAATGGTTACAATTGATGAACTTGTGCAGATTATTCTGACCAATGACAAGCAGTATGACCTGAGCAAGATTCAGTCCGCATTTCAGTTTGCGTCAAAGGCACATGAGGGGCAATTCCGTTCTTCCGGACAGCCGTATATTATGCATCCGCTTGCCGTGGCGAAGATACTGCTGGAACTGGGAATGGACACGGATACCGTCTGTGCCGCACTCCTCCACGATGTTGTGGAGGATACCGAGGCGACAACGGATGATCTGAAGAAACGCTTTGGTGCGGATGTGGCACAGCTCGTTGAGGGCGTAACAAAGCTGAAGAAGATTCCGATCTTCAACAAGGAACAGCAGCAGGCGGAGAACGTCCGGAAAATCATGCTTGCCATGGCGGAGGACATCCGTGTCATTATCATCAAGCTCTGCGACCGTCTGCATAATATGCGGACGCTGGGATTCCGTCCGCCGCACAAGCAGCGTCACACCGCTGCCGAAACGATGCATATCTATGTACCGCTTGCCAATCGCCTTGGTATTCGTGCGGTAAAGGATGAGCTGGAGGATCTCTCGTTCCGCTATCTTGACCCCTTCGCACATTCGGAGATTGAGCAGATCATGGCAATGAAGAAGAACGAGCGTGAGGAATTCATTCGCTCCATCAAGGCATACATCGCCGAACATCTGAAAGACCATCAGTTTGAACGGGAACCGGAAATTTCCGGCAGAGTCAAGAGCAACTACAGCATCTACAAGAAAATGTATATGCAGCATAAGGAATTCGATCAGATCTATGATAAATACGCAGTGCGTGTGATCGTATCCAATGTAGCGGAATGTTATGCGGTGCTTGGTCTGATCCACGATATGTACCGTCCGCTTCCCAATCGTTTCAAGGATTATATTTCCACTCCGAAAGCCAATATGTATCAGTCCCTGCATACCACCGTGCTTGGACGTGAGGGCATTCCCTTTGAGGTGCAGATCCGCACATGGGATATGCACGCCACTGCCGAATACGGTATTGCCGCACACTGGAAGTATAAGGAAGGCATCAAGGGAAAGGATAAGATGGATCAGCGTCTTGCATGGGTAAGACAGGTGCTTGAAACCCAGCAGACCTCGGATGATGTGGAGGAAATTGTTCGCATCATCAAGAATGACTTAGCTCCCGAGGACATCCTCGTGATGACGCCAAAGGGCGATACCGTATCCCTGCCCATCAAGGCAACCGTTATTGACTTTGCATACCGTATTCATACGGAGATCGGTCATAAGACCATGGGTGCAAAGGTTGACGGCAAGATCGTTCCGCTTGATTATGAACTGCAGACGGGACAGATCTGTGAGATTATGATCAGTAAGGACCCCGACAAGGGACCGAACCGTGCATGGCTCGATATTGCAAAGACAAACGACGCAAAAGCAAAGATGCGTTCCTGGTTTAAGAAGGAACGTCGTGAGGAGAACATCGTCACTGGCCGCAATATGCTGGAAAAGGAGCTGAAACGCAGCCGCATCCTGATTCCCGAGGAGGAGTTGGAGGGATTCCTTGCCGATGATCTCAAACGGCATAACTGCTGCTGTCTGGAGGATTTCTACGCATCCATCGGCTATGGCGGCATTACCCTTCAGAAGCTTGTGCCCAGATGGAAGGATCTGTACCATAAGAATTACCATGCGGAAGAAGAACCGCAGGAGCAGTCCATCATCAGCCCCATCAGAACACCTTCTTCCAGCCGTATCATTCTCGACGACATCAGCGACTGTGCCGTGAAATTTGCACAGTGCTGCAATCCGCTTCCCGGTGATGATATCATCGGCTTTATCACAAGAGGGCACGGCATTTCCGTGCATACCACACAGTGTATCAATTACAAGTCCATGCTCAGCCGCAACATTCCCGAAGAACAGGAACGCTGGGTGGAGATCCAGTGGACGGATACCTCCAATACCGCCATGCAGACGGGTATTGAGGTCGTTGCACTTGACCGTGTGGGACTGGTATTCGATATCTGTGCGATCCTGACGGAAGCCCGCATTCCGATCGTGCATTCTTCTTCCCGTGTGCTTAAGAACGGCAATGCCATCTTTGACGCATCCATCAAGATCGTCAACAAATCCCAGCTTACCTCTGTATTTGACCGTATCCGCAAGATCAAGGGCGTGCTGTCCGTTGAGAGAGCAACGAATTGACCTGTGCCGGAGGTGACTGTATGCAGTTTGCAAACATATGGAAGCATTTTTGCACCATCACACGCCACCGCCATGCGGTGATCCGGCATTGCCGCAAGGCTGGCATATTCTGGCAGGGACTGTGTCATGATCTTTCCAAATACAGCCCTGCGGAATTTTGGAACGGCGTGAAATACTATCAGGGCACACGCAGCCCGAATGAGGAGGAACGCCGTGTGATCGGCTATTCCACCGCATGGATGCACCACAAGGGCAGGAACCGCCATCATTTTGAGTACTGGACGGATTATTCCCCAAAGACGGGGAAGATGGAGCCTGTCAAAATGCCGCTGAAGTATGTTGCGGAAATGTTCTGTGACCGTGTCGCAGCAAGCAAGATCTACAATGGTGAAAACTACAAGGACGGCGATTCTCTTGCGTATTTCCTGCGTGCAAAGCAAAGGCGTGTGATCCATCCCGAAACATCGGATCTCTTGGAATCCCTGCTGCAAATGCTGGCGGATGAGGGGGAGGAGAAGACCTTCGCCCATTTAAGACGGCTGATCAGGGAACAAAAGACATATTGAGCATGAACCCCGTATCCCCAAGATACGGGGATTTTTGTCATGGTTTTACAAAGATTTTACAAACTCCTGCTGTTAGATTTGATTTCTGTTTGGTAAACTATAAGTAAAAGGGCAAAACTATGCCTATCAGTGAAAGGAAACAGGTTATGGATATTTTTGACGTATTGACTCTTATCGGTGGATTATGCCTATTTTTGTTCGGTATGAATCTTATGGGCGAAGCACTCGAACGCAGTGCCGGCAGCAAGCTACGCTCACTTCTTGAAAAACTGACCACAAATAAGCTGGCAGGACTTCTGACAGGTCTTGCGGTCACGGGCGTGATCCAGAGTTCATCAGCAACGACCGTAATGGTTGTCGGTTTTGTTAACTCCGGACTGATGTCGCTCAAACAGGCGATCAATGTCATCATGGGTGCCAATGTCGGTACTACCGTAACAGCCTGGGTCCTGAGCCTTGGCGGCATTGACAGCGAGGTAATCTGGCTGCAGCTGCTCAAGCCCACTTCCTTTACCCCCGTTCTTGCACTGATCGGTATCGGTCTGCATATGTTCAGCAAGAGCAATAAGAAAAAAGAGATCGGTACGATTTTCCTTGGCTTTGCAACGCTCATGTTCGGTATGGATACCATGTCCGATGCTGTCGGCGGTCTTGCGGATATTCCGCAGTTTCAGGAACTGTTCATCATGTTCAAAAATCCCATTCTCGGCGTGATTGTCGGTGCGGTTCTGACGGGAATCATCCAGTCCAGTTCTGCTTCCGTAGGTATTCTGCAGGCACTTGCCGGAACGACCGGACAGGTTTCCTATGGTGCCGCCATTCCGATCATCATGGGACAGAACATCGGTACCTGTGTCACCGCATTGCTTTCCTCCGTTGGTACCGGCAAGAATGCAAGACGTGCAGCATTTGTGCATTTGTTCTTCAACATTATCGGTACAGTGATCCTTCTGACAGTATTTTCGATTGTCAACGCTATCTTTTCACCAGCATTTCTGGATGAATCGGCTTCATATGCAGGCATTGCAGTCTGCCACTCCATCTTCAATGTGACGTGTACCTGCATTTTGCTTCCGATGTCCGGACTGCTGGAAAAGCTGGTTTACAAGCTTGTTCCGGATGACAAAAGCACTAAGGAGGAAACGCAGCTTCTTGATGAAAGACTGCTTGTCACACCGCCGATCGCATTGGAGCAGTGTGCACATCGTGCCGCAGATCTGGCAGGCTTTGCAGCATCGGCACTTGATGACAGTCTGACGATCCTGAAACAATATACGCCCGAGCTTGCGGCTGTGATCCGGGAAAAAGAGGAAAAGAGTGACCGGTATGAGGATGTACTCAGTACGTATCTCGTAAAGCTCAGCTCACGTCAGATCAGTGCATCTGACAGTTCGGAAGCAGCAAAGCTGCTGAAGATCATCGGCGACTTTGAGCGTATTTCTGACCACGCTGTGAATATTCTGGAATCCGCAGAGGAGATGCGTGAAAAGAACATCGCCCTTACCCCCTCCGCTGTGAAGGAACTGTCCGTTATGTGCGGTGCAGTACAGGAGATCACAGATCTTGCACTTGCAGCATTCCTCAAGAATGATCTGGATGCTGCCGTTCAGGTGGAACCGCTTGAGGAGGTAATCGACAATCTCCGTGAAAAGCTTCGCTCCAGTCATATTCAGCGTTTGCAGCAGGGTGAATGCAGCATTATTGCCGGCTTCATCTGGTCGGATCTGCTGACCAATCTGGAACGTACCGCTGACCATTGCTCCAATATTGCAGGCTGCATTATTGATATTGCTGCCGAAAACATGAATCTTCATGAATCCCTGCGTGAGATGCGAAACACCAACGAGGGCTTCAAGGAACACTTCGACCGATACTGTGAAAAGTACAGCATTGCATAAGTTTTTGCCCCGAGCCAAATGGTTCGGGGCGTTTGTTGTATGTATGGAATGCCCCCGTTCGGGGGCATCATAATTACCCTTATCTATGGTTTGTTTCCGAAAAGGCGGCGTTTCTCTCGTTTCGGTGAAGCTCCGTGTGCTCACGCATTGCCCGAATATCCTGCTGTAATTCCGAACGCTCCTGACAGAGCAGATCAATCCTTGCCTTCAGTGCATCCTGTTCTTTTGTCCGCAGCGTGGTATCGTTTTTTAGCCTGTCACGAAGTTCTGCGATCCTGCCAATGATCAACGCACGACTTTCCTCATAACTTGCAATCAGTTCCTGCATGAAGCCTCCTTTCGGTACGGGGCTGGTGTTCCATGATTTCTGTCCGTTGAGTGGGGAACATTCAGATAATCCATAATAATCCTTCCTTTCTCATTTATTGATATTCCCGATACGAATCTCCGCTTACATAGTTACCCCGCAGTATGTTTTTTCGTACAAAAAACACAAAGACGCTATGGATCGAACGAATTTTCGTACCGCATAAATATATTATACACAAACATACGTTCTTTGTCAAGAGGATTTGTACGCATTTTCGTATTTTGTAGGAATATATAAAAAACGGGGCGAAAATCTGTCTATTCGTACAAAAATAATGATAATATACGAAAATTCGGATTTTCGTATTGATTTTTTCATAAAAGAACGGTATAATGAAACTGGAGGTGATTTTCATGGGATTTGGAAAATTGCTTGAGGAGAAAATGAAAGAAAAGGGGATCAAGCAGGCGGAGCTTGCAGCTGCCGTAGGGCTGCCGAAAACAACACTGAGCAGCATGATCCTTCGTGACAATACCAAGATTGAAATTGAGAAGTTTCTGGACATATGTGAATACCTTGACTGCAATCCGGAGGATTTCTATTCAGAATTCAAGCGGACGCACACGATCAAGATGCCGCCGATGTTTGCAAGAAAGTATGAGCGTCTTGACGAGTTCGGCAAGGATCTGGTAAATACGGTGCTCGAAAAGGAATACATACGCTGCACAGCGGTTTTGAAGATGGAAGAACCGGTTATCACGATTCGCCACAGTTTTTATAAGGTATCTGCCGGTACGGGCTTTGAACTTGGAAACGGCGATAGCTGGGAAACCATTTCCATCCCCGATACAGAGGAGGCACGAAAAGCGAATTTTGCTCTGACCATCAAGGGTGACAGTATGGAGCCGGTGTATTTCAATGAGGATATTGTGCTTGTCAAGGAACAGCCTTCGATCGAACTGGGCGAGATCGGTATTTTCATTATCAACGGCACGGGTTATATTAAAAAATTCGGCGGTGACAGATTGATCTCTCTCAACGCCGAGTATGCAGATATTGAGTTCTCTGAATATGATGACATCCGCTGTGTTGGTAAGGTAATCGGAAGAGTATAAAAAATTATGCTGCAAAGCAGCGCAATTTTTTTTTCCCTTTTCTTTTTGGTAATATTTCTTATCACACTTTTTCC
>JAZOBK010000121.1:0-2588 GCA_045595985.1 Oscillospiraceae bacterium | reverse complement strand
TGAAAATATTAGACGCATATCAATTTCTTTGTGAACTTTGTCAAATTTTCACAGGATTTTTCTCCGATATGCACGAAATCTTCAATACGAACACCGAATTTTCCCGGAAGATAGATGCCTGGTTCAATGGTCAGGACACTTCCGACAGGAATGGGAGCCTCGGCTCTCGGTCCGGCATTCGGAAATTCGTGGATCTCCATGCCCACGCCGTGTCCGAGAGAATGCCCGAAATACGCACCGTAGCCTGCATTTTCAATCACGGTTCTTGCCACAGCATCCAGTGCAGTTCCGTTTATCCCTGCAGCCGCCTGTGAAAGTGCCGTTTCCTGTGCTTCCAGAACGATTTCGTACACACGCCGCATTTCCTCCGTCGGTTCACCAACGCAGAACGTTCTGGTCATATCACTGTGATAGCCGTCCACGACTGCACCGAAATCCATCAGGACAAAATCGCCCCTGTGCACCTTCCGGTCATCGGGCACTCCATGCGGCATGGAGGTATGGGAACCCGTCAGTGCGATTGTTTCAAAGGACAGATCTTCCGCACCATTCCTCCGCATATGAAAATCCAGTGCAAGTGCGATTTCACGTTCCGTCATGCCCTCATGCAGCTGCTCAAGCAGAGCTTGCAGGGCATTTTCCGCAAGATTCTGTGCTGCCCTGATCTTTGCAATTTCATCCGCACTCTTGATCGTACGCAGTTCATACAGTGCGTCTGTGAGGGTATTGTCCGTCAGAAATTCATAACCTTCAAGCTTATCTCTGAAAAGAGCAAGCCGCTGCAATGTCAGGCTGCCAGACTCAACGGCAATGGTAGCCGCATCGTGACGGACAAGCAGTTCTCTGATCTGCTCAAAAGTATTCTTCTGCTCGATGACCTCACAGTGCTTGACGACTTCACGGGTTTTTTCTATATAGCGGAAATCAATGATAAGGTACGCTGCATCGGGGAACACCAGAACCGTACCTGCTGACGATTTCATTCCCGTCAGATAACGACGGTTGACATCATCCGTGATCAGGGCACAATCGGCTTTTCCCCGTATTTTCTCCGTCAGTCTTGCAATCCGCTGCTTCATGCTTCCATCTCCGCCAGGGCTGTGACGCCGAGATAATAGCTTTGCAGACCAAATCCTGAAATACTGCCCCTGCAGACGGGAGCGATCACGGAATGAGAACGGAATGCATCACGGGCGAAAATATTGCTGATATGCACTTCAATGCAGGGAATTTTGATTGCTTTGATGGCGTCGGAAATTGCATAGCTGTAATGCGTGTATGCACCTGCGTTCAGCACAACACCGAAGAACTCCTTGCGTGCTGCATGGAGCTTGTCGATGATCTCCCCCTCATGATTGGACTGGAAAATTTCACACTCCATACCAAGCTTTTCTGCGTGTGCCATGATCTGTTCATTGAGCTGATCAAAGCTGACATCACCGTAAATGCCGGGTTCACGCTCACCCAGCAAATTTAGGTTCGGGCCGTGGATAACCAGAATTTTTCTTGCCATACGCTATTCCTCCATACTGAATGTTTTGGGTAAAAACGGTTTTTCCATAAACCGTTTGAATTTGAAAAATGCCGTTGTTTCATGCTCGATCGGCTGTACATATATGCTTTTCACGCCGTACAGATTTGCACCGAGAATATCCGTGAATATCTGATCGCCGACGACTGCAAGCTGCTCCTTCGGGAGTCCCATGCTCTCCTGTGCTCGTGAGAATCCGAATGAAAGCGGTTTCTTGCTCTCGGCAACAAACGTAATATCCAGCAGCTTTGCAAAAGGTTCCACCCTTGGCGGATGGTTGTTAGACACCAGCCGCATCTGAATCCCCGCTGCTTTCATGGACGCTACCCATGCCTCCACGTTTGCCGCAGGAACAGGATTGTCATGCGTCGTCAGGGTGTTGTCGATATCCAGAAGCAGTCCGCGGACGCCCATTTTTTTCAGTATCTGCGGGGTGATCCTGCTCACAGCTCTCACCGAGGCTGTTGAATGAAATAACATAATACCTCCATTCTGCCGGATCCGCCGGCATAATAAAGATAAGGACGCACCTGTCGGTACGTCCTTGATTCTGATTAATACTTACGCTTACGAGCTGCCTCGGACTTCTTCTTACGCTTTACTGAAGGCTTTTCGTAATGTTCTCTCTTACGAACTTCAGCAATCACGCCGTCCTTAGCACAAGATCTCTTGAAACGCTTCAGAGCGGTATCCAGAGATTCGTTCTTGCCAACACGTACTTCTGCCACTTACTATTCCCTCCCTTTGCCACCAAGACAGAGGTTCTATCCGACAGTTTCCTGCAACGGATAGTATACTAAACTTCCCTTTCGAGAAGGTAGTTTATCAACCACTTCTTTACTGCATTGCTATTACAAGCATAAAATAATTATACCATGCGAGGTTTAGTTTGTCAATAGATTTTTAGGTTTTGTTCATTTTTTGTTATTTTACAACAAAATTCACAAGCTTATTTTGTACATAAATCTGCTTGAGCATCTGCTTGCCGCTGATTGCTTGCGCAACCTTCGGTTCTTCGGCTGCCTGTGCAAGCACGGCATCCTTATCAGCACCCACT
>JAZOBK010000120.1:0-5061 GCA_045595985.1 Oscillospiraceae bacterium | reverse complement strand
CATGGCTACGATCCGACTTTGCCAGATGCGTAAATCCGAATGCATATTCTTCACCGCATCCGTCCGAGCATTCGGGACGGTGCATCAACTCCAGACGCACGTCACCCTCAAATGTCAGAAAGTACGTCTGCAAGCCGGTTTTGGGATTGTGGTATTTCGTATTGGACACGCCGCCGAAGTAGGTTTCGTAGAACTGGCGGCTGCGTTCAAGATCCCGAACGTATAAAGCAATATGGGCAATTTTCATGCGATTCCTCCTGTTCATTGGTGGAGTGTCTTCAGTCGTGCCGCTGATCTGTGTTCGTGAACATCTCGCAGAAGCGTCCCGCAAAGGCGGGCGGCTCGTTTTGTACATAGAGATGCGAAATATCCCCGAATGCACTGACACGGAAGCTTGCAATTCCCTCACGGCGTTCCTCGGTACAGACCGTTGTCACGGATGTCGGAGCTGCAATGAATCCGTGCCATAAAACCATCGGCGAAATGCCGAGCAGGTGACCGAGCATCACACATTCCACACCAAAATGACAGAACAGTGCGATGGTGTCCTCATTCGGTCGGTGAGCACGATAATAATTGCCCTCACGAATGTAGCCGTGTTTTTTCAGCAGAGCATCCAGACCGTTCTGCACTTCCTCGATGCCATGTTTTACGTTCGCCTCTGCCATCACCGGCACGTCATACCAGCTGTCCTTATCGTAATATTCGGGGATCCTTGTCCATTTCTCGGGCAGCATATCCCATACAATGCGGCGTTCTCCCGTTTCCTCGCAAAGGATGCGGCTGTCGAATTCCCGCAGCCAGTTATGCATTTGAGCAATTCTGCCGCATTTTTTCAGTGTGTAATCCGCCGTCGCTCTCGCTCTGCCAAGGGGCGAAACATAGTAAGCGGCAATGTCCATCGGGGCAATGCGTTCGGCAAGCAGAGCTGCTTCTCTGTGCCCCTTTTCAGTGAGGGAATCAACCGTGTAATCGGGATCACCGTGTCGTATGATCAGTAATTTCATAAGTTTTTCCTTTCAGTGGATGGGAATCTCATTTCTGTTCCTGATACGCATACCCGAAATGAATTGGCGGAGCAGTAACGGAAATATAGACGAATTCCTCCTCGCCGTCATTTAACAAACCATGCACGTCCTTGTCAGCAAAACGGACAACATCACCTGCACGGAACTCTTTTTCCGCATCATCCGCAAGCAGAAGCTTTCCGCAGCCCTTGGTTGCGTACCAGATCTGTTCCGACGCATCATGGGTGTGGCGTGGCTGGCACGCACCGACTTCCAGATGGACTTCGGTGATGGTCACCCTTGTGCTTGCAGAATTGTCGGGATTGAGCAGCTGGCGTGAAACAACGCCGGGATTTGCAAGTGCCTTGATTTCTGTTGCATGAATGAATTCCATACGGTTTCCTCCTGATTTTCATGTTATGTGTCGATTCGGATCATTTCCGTAATCGTTTTGTTGCGGTACACCAGATCCTCACGGGTGGTGAACCCAAGCTTTTCCCAGAAGGCATTGCCGTTTTCATTGCGTTCAAATACGACAAGTGCCGTCTTGTGGATGCCGATCGTTTTCAGGGCAGCCATTGCCGTTTCCACGAGAGCCGCACCGATGCCCTGCTTGCGGTAATCGGTATGCACTGCGGTGTGGTAGATATAGCCCCTCCGACCGTCATTTCCGACAATGATGACGCCGACAATATTATCATCTGCTTCCGCAACAAAACAGGTGTCGGGGTTGCGTTTCAGAAATCTTTGGATTCCCTCTTGGGAATCATCCAGATCATTCAGTCCCATACCCTTACAGGAGAGCCAGAGAGCGTAAACAGCGTCATAATCGCCGATGGTCATGATCCTGATATGCATCGTGTTTGCTCCTTTCAGTGCAGTCTGTTTCTTAGATTATAACACGCTGGACACTAAAAGTCAATTGTCATGCGAATTTGTGATCGGTGGCTTTCGGTTCGGCATAGCGATTCCGTGTGGCGGGCTGGAGCCTCAATAAAAGAAATAATAGATGTGAAAATACGAACAGATAAATTTAAAAACTGATTTCCGTTGCGTTGGTCAATTCACACTTGACATTTTTTGCTGCCTATAGTATAATTAATATAATGCCGTGTACGGCAAGAAATTGTTGAGAAAGAAGGAATTTTGATGCTTACCAATCAGGAAAAGAGCATGGAAAAAATTGTTGACCTCTGCAAATCCAGAGGCTTTGTATATGCAGGCTCCGAGATCTATGGCGGTCTTGCGAATACATGGGATTACGGCCCTCTCGGCGTTGAGCTGAAGGACAATATCAAGAAGGCATGGAGAAAGAAGTTCATTCAGGAGTGCCCGTACAACGTAGGTCTGGACTCTGCAATTCTGATGAATCCCGAGACATGGGTGGCTTCCGGCCATCTGGGCGGCTTCTCCGATCCGCTGATGGACTGCAAGTCCTGTAAGACACGTCACAGAGCCGACAACCTCATCGAAGCATTCGACGGCACAAATCCTGCCGGCTGGAGCAATGAGGAAATGATGAACTACATCCGTGAAAAGGGTATCTGCTGCCCGAACTGCGAGGCAAAGGATTTCACAGATATCCGTCAGTTCAACCTGATGTTCAAGACCTTCCAGGGCGTTACCGAGGATTCCAAGTCCGAGCTGTATCTGCGTCCGGAAACGGCACAGGGTATTTTCGTAAACTTCGCAAACATCCAGAGAACCACAAGAAAGAAGGTTCCGTTCGGCGTAGCACAGGTGGGCAAGTCCTTCCGTAACGAGATCACCCCCGGCAACTTCATTTTCCGTGTTCGTGAGTTCGAGCAGATGGAGCTGGAATTCTTCTGCAAGCCCGGCACTGACCTTGAGTGGTTCCAGTACTGGAGAAGCTACTGCCGTGACTTCCTGCTGAATCTCGGCATCAAGGAGGAGAATCTCCGCCTGCGTGACCATGATCCGGAGGAGCTGTGCTTCTATTCCAAGGCAACGACCGACTTTGAGTACCTCTTCCCGTTCGGCTGGGGTGAGCTGTGGGGTATTGCGGACAGAACCGACTATGACCTCACACAGCACCAGAATCACAGCGGCAAGTCCATGGAATACTTCGATCCCGAGGATAATACCAAGTATATTCCGTATGTTATCGAGCCGTCCCTCGGCGTTGAGCGTCTGTTCCTGACGATCGTGACCGAGGCTTATGACGAGGAAGTCATCGACGCTGAGAAGAACGATGTTCGTACGGTCATGCACCTGCATACGGCACTCGCTCCCTTCAAGGCAGCCGTTCTGCCGCTGTCCAAGAAGCTCTCTCCGGAGGCTCTGGAGATCTTCGCAGCACTCTCCAAGAAGTGGAACGTGGACTTTGATGAGACCGGTTCCATCGGTAAGCGTTACCGCCGCCAGGATGAGATCGGTACACCGTTCTGTATCACTTATGACTTCGACACCAAGGAATCCGACCAGTGCGTAACGGTTCGTGACCGTGACACGATGGAGCAGGTAAGAATGCCTATCACAGAGCTGGAGGCTTGGCTGGAGGAAAAGCTGGCTTATTAATTTGATAAGAGAATACTGCTCCCTGTCGGCTTCGATGGGGGGCAGTTTGCAAATGGATGAAAAGGAAATTGATATTTTTCAGCAGTTTTTTACTGCTCGAAAGTGGGGTTTTTATGTTAAAACGCAGTGAGATTCTTGAAATATTAGAAACAGCTAAACGCATTGATTCAAGATATAAACTTCCTGGAGCTGACAAGCATAAATATAGATTGAATCCTCCAATCAGTGCTTCTTTTGTAAGGGCATTGGAAGAAAAGTATAGTTTTACTTTTCCGACAGATTACTTTCACTTCATCACCGAGATTGGTGATGGTGGTGCGGGACCGTATTATGGAATATTCCCATTCGAAGACTTCATGAAAAAAGATTTTTACACAGACTATCGAAATAGCCTGAAAAATGAATTTGCACCACGTCCTATGAAGCTTGATGATACTAATTACTATATTGTTACTCCCCAAAAGGATTTTTTAGAAAATCCCAGTAAGTATTATGTGTATGAAAAAGCTGATAAAGATTCAGATTGCCTATATGATGGTATTTACCCATTCTGCACACCGGGCTGTTATAGCGATTTTTGTATGGTAGTAACAGGTGAAATGCGTGGAAAAATACTTTATACAGATAATATGGGAGCTTATGAGTTGATTGCGAACAGCTTTGAAGAATTTTATCAAAATTGGCTTAATTGTATTTCAGATACAGAAAATTTGCGTAAAGAACTTGGAGAACGAAGAAGAATATTTGGCAAAAAAACAATATTTGGATACTTACCCAAATTCTGATTTACCACCCCCACCGAAAACCATCCGACAACCCCAAAAGAACGGAGGAACCCCCATGACCAACATCCGCCCCGCAACTCCCGCGGACGCATCCCGCATTGCGGAAATCATCATCACAAACTACCGTGTCAATTTCTATCCCTTCTTCCGGAACGATGCATTCTATTTCGGGGAGCTTAACGTCATGGACATGGCGGCAGAATACGCCGACGGCACGGATGCTCTGCGAAATACCCATGTCTATGACGACGGCGTGGTGAAGGGCATCATCCGCATCTGCGGCGACGAAATCGAAAAGCTCTTTGTCGAGCCGACCTTTCAAAGTCAGGGTATCGGCGAAAAGCTGCTGCATTTCGCCGTTTCTGAAAAGAACGCCACATGGCTCTGGGTTCTCGAATATAATCAGCGTGGCATTGCATTCTACGAACGTTACGGCTTTACACTGACAGGTGAAAAGATCATGGAGGATGAATGGGTGCCGCTTTTGAAGATGGCACGTACTGCGAAAACAGAGACAGATCCGGCATAACGGAAAAGCCGTCATGCATACATTATCCCGAAAGGCTGGTGTAAGCAATGATTATGGAATTTCTGACAAGGATCGTCTTCTTTATTCTTCATGCGGACACGCCGCATTGTTTTCCGAAACCGCTGTCCGCCAAGGAGGAGCTTGCCTGTTTTGAAGAAATGGAACAGGGGAGTGCCAAGGCAAAGCACAGGCTGATCGAACA
>JAZOBK010000119.1:0-4560 GCA_045595985.1 Oscillospiraceae bacterium | reverse complement strand
CGCAGTATGCTGGAGAAAATGAATCAGCAGCTTGTGGTGAATGTCAATAAGGACATCGGAACACTCAAACGCATTAAGCGGAGAATCTGGATCGAACGTATCGTCATTGCACTGATCGCAGTCGTTGTACTTGGAACAGCCGGCTGGACAACAAGCTTCCTGCTGCTCAATACGGATCAGACCATGGATTATGAGAAATATAACCTTGCAAAAAATGTCTACGCCGAGGAGGATGCCGAAGGCAATGTGTGGCTTGTCAAGCAAGACGCTGCCATCCAGGCATGGATGATTTACCCGAATATCCGTGACAAGAACGGCAATTACATGGGGGAGGAGAATTTCAGCAAGGAAGATAAAAGCGGCTTTGTTGTAACGCTCAAGGAACGCAGGATCAATAGTTTCTTTAGCCTGCAGATTGATTCCGATTCCCGTCTGTGTCAGGAACGCACGATGATTCTGACGGCTGACAGTGAGCTGGATGAACTGTATTACTACGATGACAAGACGGATACCGAGTATCTGCTTTGGAGAAGGGGTGAATAACATGAAGGAAAAGAAATTTTATCTGCCGGGAATCATTGTTCCCGCTGTCGGCATTCTGGCACATCTGTTTCTGGGTGCCGCTGTCATTGAACTCATTTTTGCGATCGTAACTCTGGTCATGAACCTTCGCAAGAAAAAAACACACCGCATTGCCATTGGCATTGCCCTTGCGATCGCACTTTTGGTGGGAATGATTATTACTGCATACAGTATGGTTGTATACCATGGTGTGGATCCCTCACAAACCACAAAGGATCTGATCTTCAGCATCCTGTTTGGATTAGCATTTCCGTTCTGATAAATAGCCCCTGCCAATTATGCTGGCAGGGGTTCTTTGTATCTGTGAATACAGTTCGCAGCTTTTTTTACAAGACAGGGGAGGGAATATGTGGTAAGATATAACTACAGACAAAGCCCGAGTGAGTGCTTCGTGAATTGCACAAGGGTGCGTGGGGCAGTGCCGTAACGTATACCGCTGAAGTCTGCAGCCCGATACAGCTGAAAATTGTATCTCTTTCGATTGGTGGGTTCAACTCCCGCACCTGTTTGGACACATGGATGAGGTTATAGAATCGACACCCTGAAAAGGGAAGAAAATGACAGGTAATGTCAGCTATGCATATGTATATTGAAGATCGAAAGAAGTATCGGTTCGGAAAGTATCTTTCCGGACATGGGAGTATTGCCCTGTCGGGGGCAGGATACCGTCGGTCAGACGCATTTGCCAGAGTAAGAACTTCCGCAGATGCGAGCTGCCGTCTGAATGCCGCTGCCGCTTTGCTCTCATTCAGATACACCGTATATTATATCCACAAGGAGGATTTACATATGAAAACAATTGTTAAAGACACCGAGAGAGGCTTCCTTTTCAAGAAAGGAAAATTTGAGAAAATGCTGCAGCCCGGCATCTATCACACGTTTGGCAGTAACGAGATCCGAAAGGCTGCCATTGACAAGCCGTTGTTCATGAGCTTTACTGAAGCACAGCTTTCACAGTTTGAAAAGGATGAAGCCTTTGCGGCAGAAACCGTTTCCGTAACTGTTCCCGACGGAAAAATCGCACTGCGTTTTTCCGACGGAGCATACAGGGAGAGCCTGCTTACAGGGAAGTACATACTCTGGAATAATGTGAAAAAGCATACCTTTGGGATGTACGACATTACACAGCCCCGGGTGCCCGACAGCATTCCCCGTCACATCTGCGAGAAACTCTGCGATGAGGATCGGATGATTTCTGTCAGTGTTCCCGAATATGGTAAGGGACTGCTGTATTTTGATGGCAGTCTGGAAGAAATTCTTGCCCCCGGAGTATACTATTTCTGGAATCACAGTACGCACATCGAATGGGAAGTTGCCGATACCCGTCAGCAGCAGATGACCATTTCCGGTCAGGAAATTCTGACAAAGGATAAGGTTGCAGTCCGACTGAACTTCGTCTGCAGCTATCGTCTTGCAGATTTTGAAAAGGCATTCCGTGAGATTCGGGATTACGCAAGCCAATTCTACATCGCAGTGCAGATGGTCGTGCGTGAACAGATCGCAAGCGGCACGTTGGATGAACTTCTGACACAGCGGGAAACGATCACAGCCGCCATTACTGATCGTCTGAAAGAGAAAGCGGCGGAGCTGTATATTGAGGTGATCGAAACGGGCATTCGTGACATCATTCTTCCGGGGGAAGTGCGTGAGATCATGAATACCGTGCTGATTGCCGAGAAGCGTGCACAGGCGAATGTCATCACACGCCGTGAGGAGGTGGCGTCCACTCGCTCATTGCTCAATACCGCAAAGCTCATGGATGAGAACAAGACGCTCTACAAGCTCAAGGAGCTGGAGTATCTGGAAAGAATCTGCGAGAATGTGGGGAATATCTCTGTTTCCGGAGGTGACCTCCTGACGCAGCTTCACAACATTCTCGGAACTCGGACATAAAACGAAAGGCAGCCGTATGGCTGCCTTTCCTGTTAGTCGTCAGATTTATCACGTTTATCCTTACTTTCTTCGGGAAGTCGTATGATCTCTACCTGTTCAATTCTTCTGCCCATCATCTTCAGCACCGTCACCTGCAGATTCTGATATGTAAAGGATTCACCGGTGGATGGAATTCTTTCAAGAATTTCCATAACCCATCCGCCGACAGTAATCGCCTCAAAATCGCTGTCCATATCCAGCGTTTCAAATACCTTTTCAATATTTGCCTTACCGGATACGACGAATTTATTATCATCCACTTGGCTGATCTCACGAATGATCTCGTCGTGCTCGTCCCATATCTCACCGACAAGTTCTTCCAGAATATCCTCCAGCGTTACGATGCCGACAGTTCCGCCGAATTCATCGGTTACTACCGCAATATGCAGCTGCTGTTCCTGCAATTCCTTACGAAGGTCGCTGATTTTTTTGCTTCTCGGAACATAAATGACGGGCTTGATAATATCCTGAATGCTGGTCTGGCGATTGTAGGAGGAGTTGTAGAAATCCTTCAGATACAGAATACCGATAATATTATCCAGTGTGTCCTCGTAGACAGGAAGTCTGGAGTAGCCGGTTTCTGAAAATACCTTTGCAGCGTCATCCTTGGAAATTTCCGACGGAATGGCAGAAATGTCAATTCGGGGAGTGAAAATATCGCGTACTTCCAGTTCATTGAATTCAATTGCACTGCGGATGAGCTCGCTTTCATCCTTGTCAATACCGCCGCCCTGTTCTGCTTCATCCACAATGGTAAGCAGTTCTTCTTCAGTGATGCCCTGATCCTGCGGGGATTTGATAATTACGGAGAGAAGTCTTTGCCAGAGCTTGAAAACTGCGGTAACAGGTTTGAGAACAAACATGAATACCCTTAGGATCGGTGCGGAAAACATTGCAAGTGTTTCAGGATGTTCCTTTGCAATGCTCTTGGGTGAGATCTCACCGAAAAGCAGCAGGATCACAGTCGTTGCCGCAGTAGAAACCGTTGCACCGAGATCGGGATCCTTGAGAAGATTTACAAACAAGAGCGTTGCAACAGAAGAACAGAGAATATTAACGATGTTATTGCCGACCAGAATGGTGGAGAGCAATTCGTCGTATTTTTCCATAAGCTTTAATACAAGTGCTGCTTTTTTATCTCCATTTTCCGCTTTGTTCTTGATTCGGATCCTGTTCAGACAGGAAAATGCCGTTTCTGTTGCCGAAAAGTAGGACGACAAAAAGATGCAGACGACAATAATCAAAATAGAAGCCGTGTTATTCATTCTAAAAATCCTTTCGTTATATCATAATCAACCCAAAACTGCGGATTCGTCTACATATTTCGCCTCCGCCTCATGATGGAACATGGTGTATATGACAAAAGGGTATAGCTTGCCCGTAATGGCAGACTACGCCCTGAAAAAACATGATATAACAAATTACTGTGATACGGGGCAGCCGTATCATCCGAACCGCTGTTTGTCATACGTTCCTCCTGATAGAATTTCTATTATTATAACATAGTACTGCAGGAATGTCAAGTCTTTTGCGGTTAATTTTATTGTTGTCAGCGTGATATGGATATGAATAACCCAAAGCCCTGTCGGTGACAGGGCTTTGAGAAGCAAAAAATAGATGTACATATGTTCCGAAAGACAGCTACTGAATTACAGTTGTGACCTCAGTTTGTCCGGTGTTGTCGCTATCCCTTTTGTTGACATAATAATACCATGTTGTCGGAACAGTGACAGTTGTAGTGGTAGTAGTTGTTGTGGTGGTAGTTGTTGTGCTTGAAGTAATCGTTGTACAAATGGTCGATTGCTGTGTAGCGATTGCTGTTGTAGTTTCTAAGTTGCCCGGTGGTGGAGGACAGGCTTCTCCATCCGTATAGCCGGGATCAGGTTCTCCCACCGGGGGAACATTTGTCGACGGTTCTTCCGGTGGCGGTTCTGCAGATGGCGGCTCCATTGGCGGATCTTCAGTGTCTTCCGATGTCGGCTCTATCATTGGCGGATCGTCGATTGTTGGTGGATCCGTCGGATCGGTCAGGACGGGGGGGAAAAG